>NZ_JAOQJG010000006.1:0-65192 GCF_025567365.1 Anaerostipes amylophilus
GGTCGAGGCTTTAACCAAAGAAGGCAGAGTGGAAGAGATGTGAATAGTTCTTGTATGTTGTTTTGAAGGTATATCCTTTACAATTTAATAAAGGGGCATAGTTTCAATGGTAAAACATCGGTCTCCAAAACCGCAGTTGGGAGTTCGAGTCTCTCTGCCCCTGTTATTGAAAGATAGATTAGATTTATGTCTAGTCTATTTTTTGTTTTATAAGAAGATAAATCTGAGCATCTTGCTTGCTAAGCAGGATCGCACTGCTTTCTTGAATATTTCAAAAAAACGTTATAAATATTACAGAAATATTACAAAAACACTTTACAAGAAATCAATAATATGCTAAGATTACAATAAATGTAACAGAAATGTAACAATTATAAAAATAGAATTGAGGCAATAATTATGATAAAAATAGTAAAGAAAATAACAATGATTGCGGCTATGACAGCCGTAATGTTAACAACAACGATTACCCCAACAATATCGACAACAACATCATCGACAACAACAGTTTTTGCAGCATCAGGATATAGTGGTAAAATATATAAACATTGGTGCAGAATGAGAAAATCAAAATCTAAAAAAGCAAAAACGATCAAAAAATTAAAAATAGGAACAAAAGTAACAGTTCTTTCCACGAGTGGAAGTTGGAGAAAGATCAAAGTTGGAGGAAAAACAGGATATGTACTAAAAAAATATGTATATATTAATACAAGAGCACCAAAACTAAAAGGAAGTACATATAATAAAGGTAAAACAGTAGCATCATTTGCACAACGATTTGTTGGGAACCCATATGTATGGGGAGGAACGAATCTGAATACTGGTGCAGACTGTTCAGGATTTGTAAAAAGTGTGTACAAATCATTTGGATATAATCTTCCAAGAAGTTCATCTTCTCAGAGAAGAGCAGGACGTAAAGTTTCATATAACAAAAAGCAGCCAGGAGATTTAATTTGCTATAATGGTCATGTTGCTATTTATATAGGTAAAGGAAAGATTGTTCATGCAAGTTCTAGGAAAACAGGAATCAAGATTTCTCCAAAAGCTAATTATCGAAAAGTACTTTCAGTAAGAAGAATTGTAAAATAAAAAAATCAGGAGAAAATATGAGATATGAAGGAATGATTTACAGACCGCCAAGTGAGGCATATAGTCTGATTGTACAGGTAACAATCGGCTGTAGCCAGAATCACTGTATTTTCTGTAATATGTTTAAAGAAAAAAGCTTTAGGATCAGAAAAGCAAAAGAAGTACTTGAAGATTTGCAAGATGCAAGGAATCAATACAGACATGTTGAGAAGATCTTTCTTGCAGATGGAGATGCATTGGTCTGTAAAACACAAGACTTAGAATCAATTCTTCATTTTATTCAAGGAAAATTTCCAGAATGCAGACAAGTAACCTTATATGGATCACCAAGAAGTATCTTAATGAAGGACCAAGAAGAATTGGACAAATTACAACGACTTGGAATATCTATGATTTATATGGGATTAGAATCAGGAAATGATAGTGTCCTTGCATATATGAAAAAAGGTGTGACAGCACAAGAGATGATCGAGGCTGCACATAAGGTAAAAAAGGCAGGAATCCGACTATCTGTTACGGCAATCTCAGGTTTGGGTGGCAGAAAGCTATGGAAGGATCATGCCAAAGATACAGGACTCGTTTTATCAGAAATGAAGCCAGATTATATAGGATTGCTCACGTTAATGATAGAAGAAGGTCTTCCGTTGGCAGATAAGATCAGAAGCGGAGAATTTGAACTTTTAAATCCATATGATATTTTGATCGAAACAAAAGAAATGATAAAATATCTGGATTGTCCAGGATGCCTTTTTAGATCAAATCATGCATCCAATTACGTAAATTTAAGAGGAACATTAAATCAGGATAAAGAAACAATGATTCATTTATTAGATGAAGCAATTAAGGGAAATATTCATATGAAATCAGAATGGATGAGAGCACTTTAAAATGGATCAAACAAAGTAAAAGAACGAAATTATAGGAATATCTTATAATTTCGTTCTTTTTGGTATTATGAAACTTATAATTTAATAAATTCGGGCTTTTTATTTCGAAAAATCGTATAATAACGAACTCCAAGAGAAGACAGAAAATCAGGCAATTTATGAAAATCATAAGCCATATGTTCAGGACAATGTCCGTCGGAACCGATGGTGATGATTTCGCCGCCAAGTTCGAGATATCTTTTTATAATATCATGATGAGGATTAGGATCATTCATGCCGTATTTAAGTCCAGCAGTATTCACTTCAATGCCTTTTCCATGATCGATGATAGTTTTTAAAATAGTATCTAGGAGATCAGAATAATCACTGTAATGAAATTCAAAAGAAGGATCTTTGATATAACGTGCTGCATAATCAATATGTCCATAGACACAATAATCATCAAAAGAAGAAACATTTTTTAAAATATCTTCAAAATAATGAGCAAGTCCTTTGCCGGCAGGGTAAGTTTCAAAATAAATTGCATCATAAGGATCCATAAAGTCAACAATATGAGTAGAACCAATAATGAAATCGAAAGGTTCATCCTTTACAAAATCAGAACATTTCTTTAGAGTTGTTGGCATTAATCCAAGTTCAACCCCATAATTGATTTCAATCTGATCCTTAAATTGTTCTTTCATTGTAAATAAATTTTCTTTATAAGACGGAAGATCCAAAAGAAAATCAAAATCATCAGGGTTATCGGGATAATCAATATCATGATGTTCTGTAAAACAAATGGTTTTAAGACCAAGAGAAATTGCCTTTTTGATCATATCTTCCATAGGACTTTCTGAATCGGAAGAAAAACTGGTATGTAAATGATAATCTGCAAGAATCATAAAAAACTCCTTTGTAAATAGTCAAAATAAACAAAAATTAATACTTTTATTATACACGTTATAATAGAAACATAAAGAAAAAATAAGATCTATGTAAAAAGTTCTTTAAATATAGGAGTATGTTTGTTAAAATTATTTATGTCGTACAAACGATAATATTATATATGTGGGAGATCCAATAAGGGGGATCTGTTAAAAACACAGGAGGAATCATAAAAAATGAATACACTAACACATGTCGGTAACCTGTTTGCGTTTATCGGCGGACTTGGAATGTTTCTGTATGGCATGGATATCATGGCATCAGGACTTCAAAAAACAGCAGGAAATAAAATGAGAGACCTGCTAGGATATCTGACCAATAATCGTATTCTGGGTGTTCTGGTAGGAGCATTGGTAACAGCAATCATTCAGAGTTCATCTGCAACTACAGTTATGGTTGTTGGTTTTGTAAATGCTGGTATCATGAACCTTACACAGGCGGCAGGAGTTATCATGGGTGCAAATGTTGGTACAACGATCACAGCATGGCTTGTATCAGCCAATGAGTGGGCAGGAGCACTGAAGCCAGATTTCTTTGCACCATTTATTTTAGGTATTGGAGCATTTATCATTACATTTTCTAACAAACAGAAGTTGACACAGAAAGCAGAGATTGCAGTTGGATTTGGTATCTTATTTATTGGATTATCATCTATGTCTTCATCCATCTCAGTCTATCAGGATAGTCCTATTTTTTATAAAGCATTTCAGGTATTAGGAAGTAATCCGATTCTTGGAATTTTAGTTGGGGCGGTTGTAACAGCGATCATTCAGAGTTCTTCAGCATCTGTTGGTATTTTACAGACATTAGCAATGAGAGGAATTGTAAACTGGAGATCAGCAATCTTTATTACTTTAGGACAGAATATTGGTACTTGTATCACTGCAATCTTATCAAGTGCAGGAGCGAATAAAACAGCAAAAAGAGCAGCGGTAATCCATTTAAGCTTCAATGTATTAGGAGCAGCAATCTATGGAGTGATCATGACGATCTTCTTTGGAATATTTCCAGATCTTGCAATGCAGCATATATCAAGTACACAGATTTCTATTTTCCACTCAATCTTTAATGTATCTGTAACGATATTGTTATTCCCATTTGCAAATGCATTGGTTAAATTATCAGGTATTATTATCCATGAAGATGTTGTGGAGGATGAAGAGGAAGAAGAACCGGAAGAGAAAGCATTACGTCACTTAGATCCACGTATTCTTGAAACACCAGCATTTGCTGTAGAGAATGCTGTAAAAGAAGTTGTGCGTATGGGTGAAATTGTTTTAAAGAACTTAAATCGTGTCACAAAAGAAGCAATGCGAGGGGAAGAACCAAGGCAGAGTAAGATCGATAAAGTTCACAATGACGAACAGGTGATCAATCATTTAGAGCCAATGATCACAGAATATTTGGTTAAGATCAGTCATCTGGCAATCACGGAAAAAGAAATGAAAGTTGTTAATAATCTATTTGATTCGATCACGGACATTGAACGTTCCGGAGATCATGTGGAAAATATGGCTGGATATCTGCAGCATATCAAAGATATGAAAGAAAGTATTTCAGAAGATGCAGCATATGAGCTTAGAAATATGAATAATCTTGTAAAATCAGCATTTGAATCAGCAATCCGTGCGATTGAATTTGATGATACAAAAGAGGCAAAAGAAACTCTTTCTTATGCGGCAGATGTGTATTATACAAGAAAAACGATCAGGAAAAGACATATCCAACGTATGAAAGATGGAGAATGTTCACCAGATGTAGGAGTATATTTCCTTGATATCATTTCCAGTATGGAAAGAATTGCGGGATATGCATTTACGATCGCCAGATATATTTTAAGTCAGAATGACGAAGAAGAATAATGAAATTTCAGGAAAATTGGTATTTATTCATTGTGCTAAAGAAACAATATCAAAATTTGGTAAAATTGTACAAGGACGTTTTATTGTATACATGATAAAAATACTAAATTTCCCTTGAATTTTTTGTCGGTATTGTTTAAAATAAGAAAGAAGTTTGTCAATAGATTAACAGATTGACAAATCCATCAAATTAATTAATCAAGACTTAGGAGGAATTTGAGATGGCAGTTAAAGTAGCAATTAATGGATTTGGACGTATTGGACGTCTTGCATTCAGACAGATGTTCGGAGCAGAAGGATATGAAGTTGTAGCAATCAACGATTTAACATCTCCAAAGATGCTTGCACACTTATTAAAATATGATTCTTCACAGGGAACATATGCATTAGCTGACAAAGTAGAAGCTGGAGAAAACTCTATCACAGTTGATGGAAAAGAAATCACAATCTACGCTGAAGCTGATGCTAAGAACCTTCCATGGGGAGAACTTGGAGTAGACGTAGTACTTGAATGTACAGGATTCTACACATCTAAAGAAAAAGCATCTGCTCATATCGAAGCAGGAGCAAGAAAGGTTGTTATCTCTGCACCAGCAGGAAACGATCTTCCAACAATCGTTTACAATGTAAACCATGAAGAATTAAAAGCAGAGGATACAGTTATTTCTGCTGCATCTTGTACAACAAACTGCTTAGCACCTATGGCTAAAGCTCTTAATGATCTTGCAGCAATCAAATCTGGAATCATGTGCACAATCCATGCTTACACAGGAGATCAGATGACTCTTGACGGACCTCAGAGAAAAGGTGACTTAAGAAGATCTCGTGCAGCAGCAGTTAACATCGTACCTAACTCTACAGGTGCTGCTAAAGCAATCGGACTTGTTATTCCAGAATTAAACGGAAAATTAATCGGATCTGCTCAGCGTGTTCCAACTCCTACAGGATCTACAACAATCTTAACAGCAGTTGTTGAAGGAAATGTAACAGTTGATGAAGTAAACGCAGCTATGAAAGCAGCTCAGACAGAATCTTTCGGATATAACACAGACGAAATCGTATCTAGCGATATCGTAGGAATGAGATATGGTTCTTTATTCGATGCTACACAGACAATGGTTCTTCCATTAGAGAATGGAACAACAGAGGTTCAGGTTGTATCTTGGTATGACAATGAAAACTCTTACACAAGCCAGATGGTAAGAACAATCAAATACTTTGCTGAATTAGCTTAATTTGATATTTGAATGAGGATAGGCCTGTAATTAATTATACAGTGTGATAAGACTCAAACAAGGGTCCGGTCTTTGGGGACCGGGCCCTATTTTTAAATTAAAACTAAAAGCCCTAATTAAATAAGAGATGCCTTATGGCATACAATCTTAGGAGGAAAAACGAAACATGTTAAACAAAAAATCTGTAGATGACATTAATGTAGCTGGAAAGAGAGTCCTAGTACGTTGTGACTTTAACGTACCTTTAAAAGACGGACAGATTACAGATGAAAATCGTCTGGTTGCAGCACTTCCAACAATCAAGAAACTGATTGCTGATGGTGGAAAAGTAATCCTTTGCTCTCATTTAGGTAAACCTAAAGGAGAACCAAAACCGGAATTATCTTTAGCACCAGTAGCAGTACGTTTAAGCGAACTGTTAGGACAGGAAGTTAAATTTGCAGCAGATGACAATGTTGTCGGAGATAATGCAAAAGCAGCAGTAGCTGCTATGAAAGATGGAGAAGTAGTACTTCTTCAGAATACTCGTTACAGAGCAGAAGAAACTAAAAATGGTGAAGCATTCAGTAAAGAACTTGCAGATCTTTGTGATGTATTTGTAAACGATGCGTTTGGTACAGCTCATAGAGCACATTGCTCAAACGTTGGTGTAACAGAATATGTTGATACAGCCGTTGTAGGATATTTAATGCAGAAAGAGATCGATTTCTTAGGAAATGCGGTTAATAATCCAGAAAGACCTATGGTAGCCATCTTAGGTGGAGCGAAAGTTGCTGACAAATTAAAAGTAATTGATAACTTACTTGAAAAATGCGATACACTGATCATCGGTGGAGGAATGGCTTATACATTCTTAAAAGCACAGGGTTATGAAGTTGGTAATTCATTAGTAGACGATGAAAAGATCGACTACTGTAAAGAAATGATGGCAAAAGCAGAGAAATTAGGAAAGAATTTATATCTTCCAATCGATACAACAGTGGCAGATGGATTCCCTAATCCAATCGATGCTGAGATTGAAGTATCTGTAGTACCATTTGATGCAATTCCAGCAGATAAAGAAGGTCTTGATATCGGTACAGCTACATGCGAAAAATTCGCAGAAGCAGTAAAATCTGCTAAAACAGTTGTATGGAACGGACCAATGGGAGTATTTGAAAATCCTATCCTTGCAAAAGGAACAATTGCCGTTGCTCAGGCTTTAGCTGATACAGATGCAACAACAATTATCGGTGGAGGAGACTCTGCAGCAGCTGTTAACCAGTTAGGATTCGCAGACAAGATGACACACATCTCTACAGGTGGTGGAGCTTCTCTTGAATTCTTAGAAGGAAAAGACCTTCCAGGTGTAGTAGCAGCCGACGATAAATAATCGTTGTAGATATTAAATTTTTTAAATAATTTTTAAACAATATATCAAGAAAGAAGGATATAAGTCTTATGCGTAAAACAATCGTAGCAGGAAACTGGAAAATGAACAAAACTCCTAGCGAGGCAAAAGCATTAATCGAAGAATTAAAACCATTAGTAGCAAGTGAAACTTCTGATGTAGTATTCTGTGTACCAGCAATCGACATTCCAGCAGCAATCGAAGCTGCTAAAGGAAGCAATATTGCAATCGGTGCTGAGAATATGTACTTTGAAGAAAGTGGAGCTTACACAGGAGAAATCGCTCCTAATATGTTAACAGATCTTGGAGTAAAATATGTTATTCTTGGACATTCTGAAAGAAGAGAGTACTTTGCTGAAACAGATGAAACTGTTAACAAAAAAGTATTAAAAGCTTTTGAACATGGAATTACACCAATCGTTTGCTGTGGTGAAACTCTTGCTCAGAGAGAACAGGGAGTTACAATTGACTTCGTTCGCCAGCAGATCAAGATTGCATTCCAGGGAGTAAGTGCTGACCAGGCTAAGACTGCAGTTATCGCTTATGAGCCAATCTGGGCTATTGGAACTGGTAAAGTTGCAACAACAGAACAGGCTCAGGAAGTTTGCGCAGCAATCCGTGCATGTATCGCAGAAGTATATGATGAAGCTACAGCAGAAGCAATCCGCATTCAGTATGGTGGATCTGTATCTGCAGCTAGTGCACCAGAATTATTTGCACAGCCAGATATTGACGGTGGATTAGTTGGTGGAGCATCATTAAAACCAGACTTTGGTAAAATCGTAAACTATAAATAATTTTGATTAATTAAATGATGGGTCCCTCGGGTATTGAATATCCGAGGGATTTTTTCTTTTTAAAATACTAGAAGGAATTAGTAAATCAGTCTATAATAAAAGAAAAAGGAGGAATGTAATATGGAAAGATATAAAAGAATTTTTGTCATCGTTTTAGACTCCTTAGGAATCGGAGAGATGCCGGATGCAGCTAGATTTGGAGATTATGATGTAGATACTTTTGGTCATATTTGTGATACAGTAGGAACCTTAAACATTCCAAACTTAAAGAAACTAGGAATGCTGAATCTTCATCCAGTCAAAGAAATGGAAGAAGCGAAAAATCCAATGGCCTATTATGCTAGATTAAAAGAAAGCAGTAACGGAAAAGACACCATGACTGGCCATTGGGAGATGATGGGCCTAAAGATTGAGAAACCATTTCTTACCTTTACAGATACAGGATTTCCACCAGAATTGATTCGCGAATTAGAAGAAAAATGCGGAAAGAAAGTCATAGGAAATAAATGTGCCAGTGGGACGCAGATTCTGGATGAATTAGGTGAAGAAGAGATCAAAAATGGTTCCATGATTGTGTATACATCTGCAGATTCCGTGATGCAGATCTGTGGAAATGAAGAAACCTTTGATCTTGCCAATCTCTATCGATGCTGTGAGATTGCGAGAGAACTTACAATGAAAAATGAATGGAAAGTCGGAAGAATCATAGCAAGACCATATGTTGGAAAGAAGAAAGGTGAATTTGTAAGAACCAGCAACCGAAGAGATTATGCTTTAAAACCATTTTCAAGAACTGCGTTGAGTGCATTAAAAGATGAGGGATTTGATGTGATTTCTGTCGGAAAGATCAATGATATATTCTGCGGAGAAGGAATCACAAAAGCATATCATTCTGAGAGTTCTGTCCATGGAATGGAGCAGACCGTAGATGTATGTAAAGAAGATTTCCACGGATTATGCTTTACAAATCTGGTAGACTTTGACACTCTTTGGGGACATCGAAGAAACCCGGTTGGGTATGCAAAAGAGATTGAAAAATTTGATGTTGGTTTAGGAAATCTTTTAGAAGTTTTAAAAGAAGATGATTTACTGATCATCACTGCAGATCATGGAAATGATCCAACTTATATAGGAACAGATCATACAAGAGAATATACACCATTTATTGCATACTCAAAATCTTTAAAAAGCAGCGGAAAATTAGAAGATCAAGATACCTTTGCAGTGATTGGAGCAACAGTTACTGATAACTTTGGAATCAAGATGCCAGAAGGAACGATTGGAACATCATTATTGGATAAATTAAAATAATTACAAAAAAGTACCACAGGAGTATAAAATTTCTGTGGTACTTTTGTTATGATTTAAAGATATAAAAAATTCCTTTATCTTTTACGAAATTATAATGAGAAAATTATTCATTCAAAACTGAATCCATAAAGGAAACAATTCCAGCCTCTACCTCATCCTTCAGATCATCATAATTATGAATCTCATGACGATATCCAGAATAAACACGAGTTTTTACGTTATGTCCGGTATCAACAAGCCAGTTAGAAACTTCATAGATACCCTTTCCATATTCACCAACAGGATCCTGATCTCCGCCAATATTATAAATTGGAAGATCAGAAGGAACCTTACTTGCCCATTCCGTACCAGTGATTGCTTTCATCATTTGGACAAAATAAAGCAGAGACTGGTTGGTTGTTGGTTTTGTAAATGCATCAAATGGATCTTCAGCATGATCTTTCTGAACATAAGGATCAGAACAGATCCATTCATTTCCAATGGAAACATTACCACAACGCTCGCACATCCACCCCATCAGATCAGTTGTAAAGGAAGGATCAGACTCTTTTCCTTTTCCTTCAGCAACAGCAGCCAACAGAGCAGTTTCAGCTTCTGTAGCACCGCGGAAATGTCCGGTTGTACCACAGATTGTAATTCCTGCAAGCTCTTCCCCATATTTCGCAGCAAAATCTCGAGTAATAAAGGATCCCATGCTATGTCCGAATAGAAAATAAGGAAGATCAGGATACATTTCATTGACGATCTCTTTTAACTTATGCTCATCTTCCATCATCGTATGGAAACCAGCATCACCCCAGTCACCCCAGGTGTTGTTATACATGGCAGTTTTTCCATGGCCAACATGGTCATCTGCCGCAACGATATACCCAGCATCCATAAATTTCACGATCATATGGAAATAACGGCGAGAATGTTCTCCGAATCCATGGATTACCTGTACAATTCCTTTTGGTTTGCAGGCAGGTACATAAACCCATCCCTGCACTTCATCACGATCATTAAAGGAATGAAAACTAATTTCATGAAGCATACTAAGCACCTCCGAATCTGTAAAAACTAATATGTAATGAAAATGAACAAACATATCAGCTATATAAAATTGTATCTGAATCCATTATACTCCGAATAAGAATGTTCGTCTATAAATACAAACATATAATAGTTGAATTTCAAGAAGAAAATCGTTATAATATTAACGGACATAAAATAAGATTAATTTTTGGGAAATGAAGGAGAAAATAATGAGTAAAAAACCAACAGTCCTGATGATTTTAGATGGATATGGATTAAACGAAAACAAAGAAGCAAATGCAGTAGCAGAAGCAAAGACTCCTGTAATGGATAAATTAATGAAAGAATACCCATTCGTAAAAGGAAACGCATCCGGAATGGCAGTCGGACTTCCAGAAGGTCAGATGGGTAATTCTGAAGTAGGACATATGAATATGGGTGCAGGACGCATCGTATATCAGGAATTAACAAGAATCACAAAAGAGATCCAGGATGGAGATTTCTTTAAGAACGAAGCAATGTTAGAAGCAATTGAAAACTGCAAGAAGAACAATTCTGCATTACATTGCTTTGGATTATTATCAGATGGTGGAGTACACAGCCACAATACACATTTATATGGTGTTCTTGAAATGGCTAAGAGAAATGGTTTAGAGAATGTATACGTTCATTTATTCTTAGACGGACGTGATACAGCTCCAACATCAGGAAAAGGATTTATCGAAGAATTATTAGCAAAGATGGACGAGATCGGAGTAGGTAAAGTAGCATCTATCTCTGGACGTTACTATGCAATGGACCGTGACAATCGTTGGGATCGTGTACAGAAAGCATACAATGCAATCGTTATGGGACAGGGAAATGAAGCAGATAATGCAATCGATGCAATCGATGCATCTTATAAAGAAGACGTTACAGACGAATTCGTAGTACCAACAGTTATCATGGAAAATGGTACACCAGTTGCAACATTAAAAGAAAATGATTCCGTAATCTTCTATAACTTCAGACCAGACCGTGCAAGAGAGATCACACGTTCTATCTGTGATGATAAATTTGACAGTTTTGATCGTCCAAACGGATATTTCAAGACAACATTCGTATGCTTCACAGAATATGATGTAACAATCCCTAACAAATTAGTGGCATTCCATAAAGTAGAGATTAAGAATACATTCGGAGAATTCCTTGCAAAACACGGATTAAAACAGTTAAGATTAGCTGAGACAGAGAAATACGCTCATGTAACATTCTTCTTTAACGGTGGAGTTGAAGAACCAAATGAAGGAGAAGACAGAATCTTAGTAAAATCTCCAGCAGTCGCAACATATGACCTTCAGCCAGAGATGAGTGCTCCAGAAGTTGGTGCAAAACTTGTAGAGGCAATCAAATCTGACAAATATGATGTGATCATTATGAACTTTGCAAACAGCGATATGGTAGGACATACAGGAATCGAAGAAGCAGCGATCAAAGCCGTAGAAGCAGTTGACAAATGCGTTGGAGATGCTGTAGAAGCGATCAAAGAAGTAAACGGACAGATGTTCATCTGTGCTGACCACGGAAATGCTGAACAGTTAAAAGACTACGAAACAGGAGCTCCATTTACAGCACATACAACAAATCCAGTACCATTTATCCTTGTAAATGCAGAAGAAGGATTAAAATTAAGAGAAGGTGGATGCTTAGCTGATATCGTACCTACATTAATCGAGTTAATGGGAATGGAACAGCCAGCAGAAATGACAGGAAAATCCCTGATCGTAAAATAAGATCTTCTTAAAGACTTCTTGAAAGAAGCAAGATAAGAGGATATAATAAGAATAACAGCAAAGGCGCTTGTGAGAAATCACAGGCGCCTTTTTGAAGTTCAAGTAAATATATAGATTGTTTAAGCATTATAAAAAATGCTATAATGATAATCAAGTAAGAAGAGTCGTCAGAGAGGAGTGAAACATTATGGATGTATACGAAAAATTAGAAGAATTACAGGAAAAAGCTCTGCATGATGAAACAATGAAACAGGCTTTATTAGCAACAAGAACAGAAAAGGAACCAATCATTGCTTTTTGTAAGAAATGCCAGGAGTTTGGTTATGAGATCTATCCAATGGAATTGATCAACGCAGGAGAAGAATTTTATGCAACAATGCGAAGAAGTACGAATGGTGGCGGAGAGAATTCTCCAAAACTAAGCGGTGAAGATGATATGTATGAACTGTTTATGGTAGCAATCGAGAGAGGAACACAGTTTTAAATAATAACAACTTTGCAACTTGACGAAACATCAAAAATCTGTTAGAATACCACACAGTGTAAAAATTAGATATGATAGGGTGTTGTAATGATAGTATTACAATGCTACGGTTCGGACATCCATAATCCATTATATATTTTAAGGATTATGGATGTTTTTTGCCGTTGAAACAAATAAAATGGTATCAATCGAAAGGAGATTTAAAAATTTATGGAAAATTATTTATTTGAAAAAATGCCGGTACCAAAGGCATATATGAAACTGGCCTTACCAGTTGTATTAAGTATGATCGTATCACTTGTATACAACATGATAGATACTTATTTTATCGCACTGACTGGTGTACAGGAACTGGTCGCTGGAGTATCACTCGTAGCGCCAATGTTTACCTTAATGATCGCATTTGGAGATATCTTTGGCCTTGGTGGAAGTTCTGTGATTTCAAGATTATTAGGAGAGAAGAAAGATAATGAAGCCAAGAAAACATGTGCGTTCTGTATCTGGGTTTCTCTTGTATTTGGATTATGCATCAGTGTGATCTTATTATTATTCCGCACACAGATTCTTGGATTATTAGGAGTCAGCAAGGTTACATATGAATATGCCAATGCCTATTACACATGGATCGCGATCGGAGCAGTATCCATCATTTTCAGTATGGTGCCAAGCAACATTCTAAGAACGGAAGGATTGGCAGTCCAGTCAATGGCAGGATCTATTATTGGCTCCATTGTAAATATCATCTTTGATCCAATCTTTATCTTTGGATTAAATCAAGGGGCAGCAGGAGCAGCGATGGCAACAGTTCTTGGAAATATCATTGCGGATATTTACTATGTCTATGCAGTGATCAAGAAATCAAAGAGACTGACATGTTCCCCATCCCATATGAAGATTACAGGAAGAAGAGTCAAAGATATCTTAATGATCGGAATTCCAGCATCGATCACAAATATCATGCAGACCTTTATGATGGTCATGACAAATAATTTTTTACTCCTATATGGAACAGACAAAGTTGCAGCCATGGGAATCGCATTAAAGGTTAATATGATCACAGCCTTAGTACTCGTAGGATTTGCATTCGGAGGACAGCCGCTAGTTGGATATAATTATGGAGCGAAAAATGAAAAAAGATTAAAAAATATCTTGAAATTTTCTTATCTTTTTGAAATTGGATTAGGATTATTATTTACGATCATCATGTGCATTTTCGCACCACAGATCATCAAAGTATTTATGGATAAACCAGATATCATAACAAATGGAGCTATGATGTTAAGATTCCAACAGATGGGAATGATATTTATGTCAGTTACCTTGATTTCAACTTGTGTGTGTCAGGCAGTGGGAAATGCAGGAGGAGCTTTTGTACTGTCCATTAGCAGACAGGGAGTGATCTATGTATTGGCACTTTTGATCATGTCAAATGTATTTGGATATACAGGAGTTTTGGTATCACAGGCATGCTCAGATGTGGTAACAGCATTGATCGCAGTGGGGATTATGTTAAGGATTATGAAAAAACTTATAAAGAAGTAAAAAATATAAATCAACAGATGATTTTGTCAGACTTATTACTAACTTGTATTATTCATACTTTTATGATAGGATAAAAAAGCATTTGTGTAGTTTTGTGAAGTAGAAAGAAGTTTGAATACAAATGATAAAGCATAAGTTTTTTCAAAATAAAAAAATATGGATTGTTTCAGTGATGGAACTGATCATTTTTTGACAAATTACAATGTCACAATTCTTCCAGGTGTTACCATTGGCAATAATGTTGTGGTCGCAGCAGGTGCGGTAGTAACAAAAGATGTACTGGATAATTGTGTGATCGGTGGTATTCCGGCAAAAAAAATAAAAGATATTGAGAATGATATTTTATGACATAAAGGAGAATATATATGAATAGTATTTTTCATCATGTAAGTATAAGAAAATATAAAAATCAGCCAGTAGAAAAAGAGAAAATTCTTCGGATATTAAAAGCTGGTATGCAGTCCCCAAGTGCATGAAATCAGCAACCATGGGAATTTTATGTAGTAACAAATAAAGAAAAGAGGAAGCATTAGACAACAACAGGTAAGGCTGGCAGCATGGCGAAGGACATTATGGATCGACATGGACAGTATAAAGATCCATATACTAGAATTTAAGAGAAAACATAGAATATCTGGAGAAAGAAATTCAAAATCTTGAAGAAAGGTACAAAATAAGCGATAATAACTTTGAAGAAAAGTACATTTCATGCTATAGAAAGGAGCAAGACAATAATGTTTAGACTAAACAACGAAACACAAATTCCAGAAATCGGATTGGGTGTCTATAAAATGGAAGCCGGAAAAGAAATGAACGATGCAGTCAAATATGCTTATCAAAGTGGATACCGCCTATACGACACCGCACAGATGTATAAAAATGAACAGGCATTAGGAGATGCCTTAAAAGAAAATAAAATTCCAAGAGAAGATATCTTTCTGATTAGCAAAGTTAATAATTGTAACCAAGGTTATGAAAAAACAATCAGCAGTTTTAAAGAATCCTTACAAAAGTTGCAGACAGAATATCTTGATGCATTTTTAGTACATTGGCCAGGACAAGACAAAGCTAGAATGCTTGATACATGGAAAGCAATGGAACATCTATACAAAAAAGGCAAGGTAAAAAGTATCGGTGTCTGCAACTTTGAAATCAGTCAGTTAACTTATCTTTTAGAACACTGTGAGATCAAACCAATGATCGATCAGGTAGAACATACACCGCTCATGCACGATGAAAAACTGATTAGTTTCTGTAAAGAAAACAATATTCAGATCATGTCATGGGGACCTTTATTAAGAGGAAATCTTGAGAACAAAAAGATGGAGGAAATCGCAGAAAAATATAATAAAACAACTGCACAATTATTGTTAAGATGGAATATTCAGCAGGGAATCATCCCAATTCCAAAATCCAAAAATGAGCAGAGATTACAGCAGAATATTGATGTTTTTGATTTTGAGATTACAAAAGAAGATATGGAAGAGTTAAATCATATGAATGAAAATCACAGGACAAGTTTTGATCCGTTGACATTTGATTTCTAACATTTCGTGGAGGTTTATTTTATATGGTAAATACTTTAAAACTGCCAGTAGGAATCGATAGTTTTGAAAAAATCAGAAAGAATCAATTTTATTATATCGATAAGACAAAGCTTATAGAACAGTTAGTGGAAACAGGTGGAGAGGTGACTCTTTTTACACGCCACGTCGTTTCGGTAAGACCTTAAATATGAGTATGTTACGCTCTTTTTTTGAAATAGGTGCTGACGAATCATTATTTGAAAGTTAAAGAGTGGTATGACGGTTATCATTTTGGAAACACTGATATATATTGTCCATGGGATGTAATTCAATATTGTAAAAGTTTATATTTAGATGCTGCTGCTAAACCACAGGATTTCTGGTCCAACTCAAGTGGTAATGCTATCGTTCGCAGATTTATAGATAAGGCTGATATATCAATGAAAAATGAGATAGAATGTCTGATAGCAGGAGAGAGTATTGAGAAAGATGTTGTACCAGAACTTACCTATGATGAGCTTGATAAAAGCATAGAAAATTTGTGGAGTGTGCTTTTTACGACAGGATGGTATGAAAAATTTTATCAAGTATGGAGTTGCATGTTTCAAGAAGGTATGCAAGGTTGTGGTTGAGGGATGATTTTTAATTTGCTGGTTTGATGACGGAAGTTATTGGTGGAATATTATAAAAATTAATCAGCATAATGCTTTCTGAATTTCTGAAAATTCTTCCCACCCTGATATGCAAAAAATAAGAAAAGTACTGCCTGTAATCCTCTTTCAATAGGAGAATGGAGTGTTGGAAAAATAGCAACAATAAATAAAATCCAACAAAGAATACTGATGATTAAATACTTATAGTGTGTTTTAGATTTCAAGTTTGTTCACCTACCACGTGATTGTGCAAATATAATTATTATGTCAAAAAGGATAATACATCTGCTAAAATGATAAGTCAATAGTTAGTATGATTTTTTTACTAAAAATATATTACTAAAAGATTATTTTGAACATGAAATTAATATTATTTTAAATGCATATGTATAAAAACATCCAATCAAGGAAATAATACAACTATTATTTTCAGAAAGAAGGATGTGACAAAAATTGAAAAATCGTTTATGCATTGAAAACGTTATCGGAAGGGAAGTCTTAGATTCCAGAGGAAATCCAACGGTAGAAGTCGATGTGCTTTTAGAAAATGGAGCCTTGGGAAGAGCGATCGTTCCTTCTGGTGCTTCCACAGGGAAATACGAAGCGTTGGAGCTAAGAGACCGTGAAAAAAGATACCGCGGATTGGGAGTCGAAACGGCAGTGAACCATGTCAATCACAAGATTGCAGACCGTCTGATCGGCAAAAATGCACTTAATCAGATTGAAATTGACCAAATCATGTTGGAAGCAGACGGCACACCAAACAAAGAGAGATTTGGAGCAAACGCAATCCTTGGAGCATCTCTTGCAACCGCCAAGGCAGCAGCCAGCGGGCTAAGTATTCCGTTATATCAATATCTTGGAGGTAGTTTTGCATCCAGACTTCCAATACCAATGATGAACATATTAAATGGAGGAAAACACGCAGATAACACCGTCGATTTTCAGGAATTTATGATCGCACCAGTAGGAGCAGATTCTTTCAAAGATGCACTGATGATGGGAACCGACGTGTATCATACATTAAAATATATTTTGAAAAAAAATCATTTGAATACAGGGGTTGGGGATGAAGGAGGTTTTGCTCCAAATCTAGAAAGCTCTGAACAGGCATTAGACCTTTTGGTTCAGGCAATTGAACAGGCAGGGTATAAAACAAAAGAAGAGATCGCGATTGCGATGGATTGTGCAGCATCAGAAATCTATAATGAAGATGAGAAAATCTATCATTTTATGGGAGAAAGTATGATGGCAGGCAAAGAAATTAGAAGAAATTCAGAAGAAATGGTGCAATATTATGAAAAGTTGGTGGAAGATTATCCGATTTTTTCAATCGAAGATGGATTAAATGAGGAAGATATGCCAGGTTGGAAGGTATTAACCTATCGTCTTGGAGAGAAAATTTTATTAGTAGGAGACGATTTATTTGTAACAAATGTTATGCGTTTAAAAGAAGGAATCGAAGAGGATATCGCAAACAGTATTCTGATCAAGCCAAATCAGATCGGAACATTGACAGAGACGTTAGATGCCATTGAAACAGCTGCAAAATCAGGCTACAAAACGATCATTTCCCACAGATCAGGTGAAAGTGAAGACACAACGATCGCAGATATCGTAGTTGCAACGAATGCTGGTCTGATCAAGACAGGAGCGCCATGCAGATCTGATCGAACATCAAAATACAATCGTTTATTACGCATTGAAGAAGAACTTGGAAGTTGCAAAAAATATGGTTTTTAAAAGGATAAAAATGTAAAAACTATGGAAAGTATTGCTGTTTTTCTTGCAAGTTTGATATGTCTATGTTAGAATAAATCTCAGTGAATGGAAATATATTAGGAGGCATATTGTGAAAACAGCATTAACTGTAATTTTTATTATAGCATCAATTTTATTAATCATATTAGTATTAATGCAAGAAGGAAAAGAAGCGGGATTAGGTTCTTTAACTGGTGCAGCAGACAGCGGAACATACTGGAGCAAGAACAAAGGTCGTTCTAAGGAAGGAACACTGATCAAAGTGACAACATTCTTTACGATCGTATTTTTCGTAACAGCAGCAATCCTTTGCTCAAGATTTATTTAGAGAAAAGATAAGCACTTCTTAAACTTGTTTTAAGAGGTGCTTTTTATGTCATAACGCCATAGGTAATATACACGATATGAAAATGATATTTCCATAAGATCAAATATATAGTAAAAAGAGTTGAATATACAGGAGAACACAATGACAGATAAACGATTTAACAGAAAAAAGAAAATTAAAGCGTTGATCAATGATCCGTATTACCAGCCAATGAAGCAGAGAGAGATCGGATACCTGATGCAGGTAGCTCCAGAAGATCGAGATGAGTTTGTTGAGATTTTAAATGAACTGGTAGAAGAAGGATCAATTGAAGTAAGCAAACGTGGAAAATACATGCCGCCAAGTGTGAAGACAGTCAAAGGAACCTTCAGCTGTACAAGCAAAGGCTTTGGATTTGTAACCGTGGAAGGGGAAGACGATGATTATTACATTCATGAGAAGAACATGAATGGAGCTTTCCATGAAGATACAGTCTTAATGCAGGTATTAGACGATCATCCAACTTCTGGAAGAAGAAAAGAAGGAAAGATTATCAAGATTTTAGAGAGAGGAATCAAGACAGTGGTCGGAACTCTTCAGAAAAACCAGAACTTTGGGTTTGTGATTCCAGATAATTTAAGATTTGACAGTGATATTTTTGTATCCAAATCTCAGTGCAAGAATCTTACCAGCGGATTTAAAGTGATGGTAGAGATCACAGATTATGGAGATGCCAGAAGAAGTCCAGAAGGAAAGATCATTGAAGTTTTAGGACATAAAGATGATCCAAGAGTTGATATTTTATCAATTGTCAAAGCTTATGGAATCCCAACCCAGTTTGAAGATGATGTCAAACAGCAGGTTGATACGATTCCATCTGAGATCAAAGCATCTGACTACAAAGACCGTATGGATATCAGAGACTGGCCGATGGTAACGATCGATGGAGAAGATGCGAAGGACTTAGATGATGCGATCACATTATCAAGAAAAGGAGAGAATTATTTACTCGGAGTGCATATCGCAGATGTATCCGAATATGTAACAGAGTATTCTCCATTAGATAAGGAAGCATTAAAACGAGGAACGAGTGTGTATCTTGTAGACCGCGTAATTCCAATGCTTCCACACCAGTTATCGAATGGAATCTGTTCCTTAAATCAGGGATGTGACAGACTGGCACTAAGTTGTATCATGAAAGTCGATCCAAGTGGAAAGGTTGTCGATCATCAGATTGCAGAGACATTGATCAATGTTGATCACCGTATGACATATACATCCGTAGCAAAAATCTTAGACGGAGATATGGAAGAACGTAAGAAATACGATGACTTTGTAGAAATGTTTGAGTTAATGAAAGAATTATCTGATATTTTAAGACACCGTCGCCATGAAAGAGGAAGTATCGATTTTGACTTCCCAGAGTCTAAGATCATTTTAGATGAAAAAGGTCGTCCGGTCGATGTTTATCCACAGGTAAGAAATGCAGCGACAAAGATCATTGAAGATTTCATGCTGTGTGCGAATGAAACGATCGCTGAGGAATTTTACTGGAGAGAGATTCCATTCTTATATCGAATCCACGAGATTCCAGATCATGAAAAGATTGATAAATTACAAGTATTTTTACAAAACTTTGGAATTTATTTAAAGAGTAGCCATGATGAGATTCACCCAAAGGAAGTGCAGAAGTTACTGACAAAGATCGAGGGGACTCCAGAAGAACCATTGATCAGCCGTTTGACATTAAGATCTATGAAGCAGGCAAAATATTCTGCATACAGCTCCATGCATTTTGGATTGTCTACAAGATATTACTGCCATTTTACATCACCGATCCGAAGATACCCAGACCTTCAGATCCACAGGATCATCAAGGAAACATTGCATAATAAATTTACAACAAGACGATTCAGTCATTACGATGCAATCCTGCCGAAAGTAGCAGAACAGTCCTCTAAGATGGAACGTCGTGCGGAAGAAGTCGAGAGAGAAGTATGTAAGCTTAAGAAAGCGGAATATATGAGAAGAAGAATCGGAGAAGTTCATGAAGGAATCATTTCTGGTGTGACAAACTGGGGAATTTATGTGGAACTTCCAAATACGATCGAGGGAATGGTGCATGTATCCATTCTTCCGGGAGATTACTATTACTATGATGAGAAGACTTATTCTATGGTCGGTGAGAGAACTGGAAGAACCTTTAAACTAGGAGAGAAAGTAAAAATCCGTGTCAAAGATGTGGATATGATGCTTAAGAATATTGATTTTGAGTTAGTGGAGGATGATGATTATGAGCAAAGCGAAGACGGATGGAAAAAAACTCATTGCAAATAATAAAAAAGCAAGACATGATTATTTTGTAGAGGATAGTTTTGAAGCAGGGATCGTACTTCATGGAACCGAAGTAAAATCCTTAAGACAGGGACACTGCAGCATCAAAGAAGCTTTCATTGATATTGATAATGGAGAAGCTTTCATTCATCAAATGCATATCAGTCCTTACGAAAAAGGAAATATCTTCAACAAAGATCCACTTCGTACAAGAAAACTGTTATTGCATAAATCCGAGATTTCCAAGATGATCGGGCAGATCAATCAGAAAGGATATACACTGATTCCATTAAAGGTATACTTTAGCGGAAGCCTTGTGAAAGTCCAGATTGGATTATGCAAAGGTAAGAAACTTTACGATAAACGACAGGATATCTCAAAGAGAGACCAGTTAAGAGAAGCACAGAGAGATTTTAAAGTAAGAAACTTTGGATAATTTCAAGTAAGATAAAAGATTGTATAAGAACTTGTACAAAAAGACTTGACATCTTATATAAGAGACTATATAATATAATTTCGAGACTGGGAAGATTCCTAGTCTCGAACCAAGCTAATTAATTCCGGGCTAGTAAAGGTTTCGACAGGGGTTATGAAGCTTGAGGAGCCATTGGGAGGGACCACCTTACGGTACAAACTTAAATATAAACGCAGATAATAAATTAGCGTACGCTGCCTAGTTTGCAGCAGTCAGCTCTAGATCACCTGTAGTCTGGAATCCTGGCTTCAAACATGCAGGACCCTTGACCGGTCAAGCTTTGTGCCGGTTAAAGTATTGATGAAGCTACTGAAACTGTGATCCTGTTAGTCGGAGCACAGTAGAGGGAATGAAAGAAGACTGACTGTAATGGGAGAGCCTCATGTGAATTGGCTTTTGGACGCGGGTTCGATTCCCGCCTAGTCCACTAAAGCTGAACAAGTCAAACTCTGTATATGATATTATCGTATACAGGAATATGTTTTGTTTGGTGTATCGAAGAAAATAAAAGTAACGACATTGTATGTTACGAAAGTGATATACAGTGTCGTTATTTTTATGCTATAATGCGGATATGAATTTAACAAATCGGAATTGAGATTTCATATATTCCAAGGGATTTAATAACTGTTATATTTTATTATCAAATATCTCTCAATCTCTTGAAAACACAAAGTTTATCGCAGGTGAGCTTCCCCTTATTGTTTCCCTTGTGTTATATCGTCCCACCAGTGTTTACGAACTCTAATAAGGGCAAAAACAAGGGCAAGAAAATTATATAAAACAGTATAACACAAAATAAAAGTGATATGGTGAACTGATTGAAATGCTTCTGATTTTTGCAACAAATGATTGATTTAACGATAAGGATATTTGATACGATGAGAACAATATTTGCAGAATACACTCCCAAGCGCAACAGTATTGATGTTTACACCTCTGTTGGCTATATGCTCCGCATTGACTGTTGGGAAGCTGAAAAGAACTTAAAAACCACACCAGGATCAGACTGTGCATTAAACGCACTCGCCATTGATGAACCTCTTGAATATGCGAAATTATATCTTGATGGAAATTTGCAGATGTGGGTAGATGCGGAAGACTCATTAGATATTTTTTAATTTTTAAACAAATACAACAGTTTAAATCGCTATTAACCACAATATTTCCGGAAAATTCATTATAGGTTTGTGTAAACGCAAAGAAACGGCGGCTCTGAAAATTAAAGCCGCCGTTTGATAAGCGCGTGAAAATATGTCTGCTGTACGACGGCTTTTTTTCTTTTGCCGTCGTGCGACAGATAATCAATTCATTCTATTTTGAACTTCTTTTATGCTACCTGATGTCTGCAATAGGAATGAATCGCCAAGAATGTAAACACAAATAATTCAATTCCTGCCGAAATCAAAATAACATGCGGTGTCCAGAAACTCATTCCACCGATATTCAGATAATTGAAATTTGCAAGCTGATAAAGGAAATTGTTCTGCATACCAATTCCACCAGATGGAAGTATGGTAGAGAGCCATGTTGCTCCCATCGCCACATAAGCAAAAAGCGGCATGAGAAGAACTACAATAGAGATCAGCAAAACTGTCAATGTGTCTTTACATTTTGCAGACAGTAACAACGTACAGCTAACCGTTGCTAATACAGAAATCAAGCCCGCTGCTGCGAGAATTATCTGCAACTGCCCCAGATTGATGTTTGGCAGGTTAATGATAGAGTATAGCATCTGAAACGATGTTTTTAAGCAATCCGTCCCGAACGCTGCATCTAAAATCAGAATGTGTACCGTGATCCCGACAAGGAAAGTAACAACGAAAAGTGTAAATGCCGCCAGAATTTTTGTAATTGCTAATTGGTTACGCCCGTATTTGGTAGTTCGCAGGATGCTGTCACCGCCTGTTTGATATTCTCCGGCAAAAGTAGGAGCTTCGATTGTCACGCACAAAATAGCAAGGAACAAAATATAAAACTCAATATAATCAAATGCATCTTTAGAAATTCCAGAATGAATATAAAAAGGCGTATCAAGTTCTGAATATTTTTCAAGAGCTTTCTGCTGTGCGGTTTCGTTTTCTCTTTGCTCATTTCGCATGACATCCTGTAAATGTTCTGCGCACTTTTCATAATAGGCTCCGTCAATGTCATTCGGGTCAATATTCCATTAAATCAGCACCAATGTCTGTTAATGGATCAGCAAACGCTTCGGACAGACCTTTCAGCAAGGGACGGATCGGGACGATTTTTTCAATATTTACAGCCAGAGGAAGGCCCTCTTCCTCGACTGGCCCATATTCTCGAACGCAGCTTTGATAAGTTTCCAAAGCCGATTTGATCCTATCCGGGGTCACTTCACCAGCGGATGTTTTATATAAATCTTGTTTGTACTTGATAGCTGCCAAGCCGTCTAATTCTGTAACCGTGCCATCTTCGTTTGGACGGTTAATACCCTCAAATGAATGCTCATGTGCCATAAAGTAACACAAAAAAGCAATAGACAGCCTCCACAATTCCGTAATGATTGATGCTTGACGGTCTCCTGAAAGTTCGCTATAATAATAACCGTAAAATTTGAGTGGACTTTTCCGGATTCGGTCATCTTTTTGCCACACAACTGTCTTGTGATAGTTGTGTGGCTTTTTTGTTGCCTGCATCTCGGAAATGTTGACAGAATGGAGGATGATTTTTTATGGAAAACAACTTCTTATCTCTGATCAAGACGCGCCGCAGTGTAAGGGCTTATAAATCAGAGTTTGTCCCCTCCGAGGCTTTGGACGCTGTACTGGAAGCAGGGACTTACGCTCCTACCGGCGGAGGACATCAATCTCCAACCATCATTGCAATTACAGACCCCAAATATAGGAAGGAGATTGCAAAACTAAACGCAGAAGTGATGGGGAGTAACACAGACCCTTATTATGGCGCACCTGTCGTGATTTTGGTTCTGGCAGATGGCTCCGCAAGCACCTTTGTCGAGGATGGAAGCTGCGTCCTTGAAAATATGATGCTCGCTGCCCATGCCCTTGGCCTGGGAACCGTATGGGTACATCGGGAACGTGAGATTTTTGACAGTGAAAGCGGCAAGGCTCTCCTGCGGGAGTGGAAGCTACCGGAAACCTTGCGTGGCGTCGGGGCGATTGCATTGGGTTATCCAGCCCAGGGAAGCCGGCCAACCGCAGCACGCAAACAAAACTATATTGTTCGGATTTAATGTCCTGCTGTCCGGCACAGTTTTCCTGCGCCGGACAATTTATGGAAAGGAGGTAGAGTATGCAGACGAATAACAAAATGGCGGTTGCTCCTGTCGGAAAGCTCATCTGGCAAATGTCGCTGCCACCGCTGATCTCCATGTTTCTGCAATATTCCTATAATCTGATAGACAGCGCGTTTGTAGCGCGTCTGAGTGAGAATGCGTTGACGGCTGTTTCTCTGTCATTCCCGATTACAACCCTGATGAACGCAGCGTCCATCTGGATCGGTGTCGGTGTGAATGTATTGATTGCAGGGTATCTTGGGGAGAGAAAGCAAGATGAAGCAAATATCACCGTTACACACGGATTGTTACTGGCCTTTGGAATTGGGGCTTTGCTCAATCTTCTGTCATTGCTGATTATGAAACCCTACTTTTGGGCATTTACCAATAATGAAGAAATCTATCAGTTGAGCATTGCCTATATGAGCGTATGTTCGTTCATGCAAATCCCCAATATGGTGCATATCGCCATCCAGAAGATGATACAGGGCACCGGAAATATGGTCGCTCCCATGTGGTTCCAGATTGCAGGAGTGGTCGTTAATTTTGTATTCGACCCACTCCTAATTTTTGGTATTGGTGTTTTTCCGGCTATGGGAATCCGTGGCGCTGCGGTGGCTACTGTTGCGGGCTATTTGTTATCCATGATTTTGGCATTTGCCTTGCTGCTGGGCAAAAAGCAGAAAGTGCGGATAAAGATCAAAGGATTTCATTTGCAAAAGTGGCTGATTGGCCGTATTTTCACCCTTGGACTGCCGTCTTTTATTATGAATGCCCTTAGTTCTTTTATGGTGACTTTTGTAAACTTTTTTCTGGTCGCCTATTCCGATACGGCAATCGCTTTCTTCGGTGCGTATTTTAAGGTGCAGCAGTTGATTGTCATGACGGTCAACGGGCTGATCCAGGGCTGTCTTCCTATTATGCGGTTTAACTACGGTGCGGGAAACAGAGATAGGCTGCACTCTGCTTTCCGCTACGGAACCGCTTTGGTCTCCGGTATGATGATACTGGGAACATTGACCGTCATCCTCTTTCCGGCGCAGCTTTTGGGATTATTTACGGCGTCGGAATCCATGCGCTCCTTTGGAATATCCGCTATGCGGATTATGGCGGTCAGCTACCTATTCTGCGGATGGTCTACCATGATCTCCACCTATCTTCAGGCAACAGAACAGGTCTTTCCAAGTATGCTGATCCAGCTACTGCGTCAGTTTCTGCTGCTCATTTCATTCATGTGGGGTCTGGAAAAACTCCTGAAGATTACAGGGATCTGGCTGTCCTTCCCTGTCACAGAAACGGCAACATTCGTTCTGGCGCTTCTGATCTTCCGAGCAGGCAGAAAAACAGAAACGCTTTGCAGCGGTACAAAAACACAGTAAGAACAGGAAAAGGAGAGACGATATGGAAATACATATTAAAAAAGGGCTAGATGCTCTGCAAACAGAAACCGTACTTCGCCTTCTATCTGGGCGCTGGAGATAACAGGAAAGCGGATCAGGCTGCAACGCAGGGACTTGTGCTTGCCGTGATACATGGCGTTGTCATGACAGTCTGCTGTATCGCAATGATGCCGGCTTTTTTAGGAATGTTCACTTCATCCGAGACAGTGATTGAACTTGGCGTCCGCTATTCTGTTGTTGCATTCGCTTTTACATTGATTATCATTGTTGGTGTAACATTCGAGAAAATATTCCAGGCAGTAGGAAACATGAAAACAACCATGATAAGCCTGATGTGCGGGTGCATCACAAACATTGTCTTAGACCCCGTTCTGATTTTTGGCTATGGCTTATTCCCGGCAATGGGAATCGAAGGCGCTGCGCTGGCAACCGGTATCGGGCAAACTCTGACGCTGGCAATTTATCTGGTCGTTTATTTTGTGCGGCCAATCCGCGTACATATTCGCAGGCAGTACATTCTGCCCGGCAAATGAATGGTATTGAAGCTATATTCAATCGGCATTCCTGCCACCTTGAATCTTGCACTTCCGTCTCTTTTGATTTCGGCGCTCAATGCTATTTTAGTAGCATTTTCCGAAGTGTATATTTTGGTTTTGGGAATCTATTACAAATTACAGACTTTCATCTATCTGCTGGCGAATGGCATTGTGCAGGGGATGCGCCCCCTGATCGGCTATAACTACGGCGCGGGCGAGAACAAAAGGGTCAGTCAGATTTATAAGATTGTCTTGTGCATGAGCGGTATCATTATGGTACTTGGAACAGTGATATGCCTTCTGATCCCCGGACAGTTGATGGGGCTGTTTACCCACACAAAAGCGACGATTCAGGCCGGGGAAACCGCCTTACGCATCATCGGGGCCGGGTTTATCGTCTCGGCGGTTTCTGTTACATCTTCCGGCGCATTGGAGGGACTTGGGAAAGGAACTCCCTCCTTACTGATTTTCCTTTGCCGGTATGTAGTGGTCATCATCCCGGCTGCGTTTTTACTCAGCAGGTTTTTCGGGGCCGTTGGCGTCTGGAATGCGTTTTGGATCACGGAAGCGATTACAGCAATCATTTCTATTTGTATTTACTACAAGGCAATAGCAAAGCCAGCCGAGCCAGTCAACGGTCAAGATGAACGGCGCCATACGCACCGCCGTTGACAGCCCCGCCTGCCTTTGTAGATTGACATCATTTACTGCTGTTTTGTCTTTGAACTGCTTGCTTAAATGCTCTATTTTCAGTTCCATGCTTACACTCCTTTCTTTTGCTTCGGCTGAACAATAAAAAGCCCTTGTTCGATAATCATTGTACCGAACAAAGGCTTTTCAATCTCAAAAATCACACGCTTAAATTCCTAAGTAATTCCTAAGATCACATTCTTATTTTCCTAAGCGGAAAGGGGTAATGTAATCACAAAGTCTATAGTTTCGTTTTGACTGGATGCAGTAATCTTTCCACCATGTAAATGTATAATTTCTTCCGCAATAGAAAGACCAAGCCCCGCACCACCTGTATTAGAAAGCCGAGCATCATCCAAGCGATTGAATTTTTCAAATATACTGTTAAGCTGTTCCTGTGGAATTGTTTTTCCACGATTTTCAAAAGTGATCTGTATATCATGCTCTAACCGTTTGGTGGATATAGTGATTTCTGTCTGCGGGTAACTGTATGACGCAGCATTTCGTAAAAGGTTACTGAAAACTCTCGCCAGCTTTTCGGGATCAGCGTTCACAGATAAATTGTCCTCCGCAGTAAATACAGCCGTATTGCCATTTGCAGAGAGTGTCGGGTATATTTCATCTATTACCTGCGCAATCAAACAATGTAAATCTACATTTTCTTTTTTGATAATGACCGTATGTGCATTGTACTTGGTAATTTCAAAAAGCTCATTGATAAGTCTTTCAAGGCGCTCTGCTTTGTCCAACGCCACCTTCACATACTTTTCCTTTTGCTGTTCAGGCATGTCAGGTGCTTCATGGAGCAGGCTCAAATAGCCGATTACCGTTGTGAGAGGGGTGCGTATATCATGTGCCAGATACATAACAATTTCATTTTTCTTTTCTTCTGCCTGCTTTGCATCCTGCTTGCTCAACAGAACAGACATTTTAATCTGATTGAGCTGTTCCTCCAGTTCTTTCAGTGGCTCAGACAACGATACTGTATGATTGTTCTGCTCATAGACCGTTTGGGTTGCGTCAATTACTTCATCCAGATAGCCCCACGGCTTTTTCCAATAGTAATTGAAGATACATATAAAGCCAAGCATCAGATACAAAATAAAAAGCAGATCAAGCCGCCAGTAGAGCCATGCAAAAATACCGATGTCAAATTTTGAAAAGATGTAGTCCAAGATAAGGGTCAAACCATATCCAACAACGGTATAAACCAGCAATGATAGGTATAAGCGCGCTTTAAGGCGCTTTTCTGTTGATTTATAGGAAAGTTCGCCTTTGGCTCCTTTCCAAAAGAAAAATAGCCCACATAAAAGTGGGCAGAGCAAACAGATGATCATGGTTTTAGAAAATATAAAAACCTTCTTCACCAAAATCATCACCAAACACATCTTCATTTAGGAAATAATCCGTATCCAGCAGGTCCTCCTCGCTCATATGGCGAATGTCCTCGGATGTCATACCTTCTGGAGGATTTAAAATATATTTTTCGCGTAGCTCTTTGATCTTCTTTTTCATGGTAGGGTTCCTCCTATATATGAGGATTATAGCATAAAAAAGTGGTCATGCAGAAGAACGCTTTCCACGGGAGCGGGACATTGCTTTCTCGTATAAATCTTCAAGAGGTACGCGGTGATGGTTATGATATATTTCAAGGATCACCATCTGTTGTTTACAATGAGGACAGATCAGAGGATTATAGCCAAAAGAAGAAAGGATCGCAGTACGGAAAGCATTGCGAAGGAAAGTATAGTTGAAATGAGAGACATTACGCCAGAAAGCATCATCACTGTAACCGCCTTCAGAGATGAGACAATGGATATGAGGATTCCATTTAAGATCCCTGCCGAAAGTATGCAGGACCATGATAAAACCAGGGGTAAAGTTTTTGTGTTTGTTCATTTTAGAGAATAAACGAAGGACAACGCTGGAGACAGTTAAGGAGAGAGCAATCCTGCAGTAAAAAAGGGAAATCGTATTTTAATGTCAATTCTTAATAAGACGCTAAAGACCATGCAGACATCGAAGTTGTCAGATGCGGTTTCTGCATATGAAGAATCCCAGAAGAAAGTGACATTATCAGACTTTATCAAAGACAATCTGGCAGCAGTTTCTGTCGGGTGTACTGGTGCTTTTTTATTGGTTTTGATCGTGTTTTTAAAGCTGCTTCAAAAGGCAAGAATCGAAAGCGGGAAGATGGAACTAGATGAAAATTATGCAAGTGTTAGAACCGTTGTAAAAGAAATATATGATGTGTTTGAACCAGAAGCAACGAAAAAAGAAGTTGACTATATCCAGAAAGTTGATGTGATATATGAGCATATTTTATGCGATATCACAAAAGTAGAACAAATTCTTTTAAATCTAGTCAGTAATGCAGTAAAATATACAGCATCTGGTGGAACAGTAAAACTGAAGATACAAGAGATTCCATGTGATCAGGATGGGCTTGTCCAGATTAAAACAGAAGATAATGAGTTAAATGCAGAGATCGCAATCACGATCCTCAATGAAATGGGAATGAAAGTCGATCATGTAGAAGATGGAGTTCAATGCGTCAGCAAGATCGAGCAGATGCCAGCAGATATCTACGATCTGATTTTAATGGATATCCAGATGCCAAATATGGATGGGTATAGGGCAACAGAAGCAATCAGAGATTTAACAGATCAGAAAAAAGCAAAGATTCTGATCATTGCCATGACCGCCAATGCATTTGAGGAAGATCGTAAAATGGCATTATCAAAATGCATGAATGGACATATTGCGAAACTAATTGATGTCAAGAATATGGAAGAAGTTTTGATGTCGGTTTTACGATAGTAAAAAAGAAGAGGTTATAAATAAAAGGGATCGATCACAAGAAAATATAAGTGATCAATCCCTTTTGTTATTTTGTGATACAAATTTTATAAATTCACAGATACAACCTATTCAACAACCTCAATTCCGTCAATATTTGGAATACACATCATAGAATAGTTCGTATGGTAAATGACAAATCCAGGTTTTGCTTTCGGTGGTTTCCGAAGTTCTTTTCTCTGTACATAATCGACTTCAACCTTTGGTGCCTGACGGCCTTTAGAATAATAAGCCGCAAGACGACCAGCTTCTTCAAATGTTGCATCTGGAAGCGTTTCTGCCTGCTCTTTACGAACAATGACATGTGAACCAGGCATATTTTTCGCATGGAACCACCAGTCACCACCATTTGCAAATTTAAAGCTTAATTCATCATTCTGGTAGTTGTTTTTTCCAACATACATATGGAAACCATCGGAAGAAATAAAATGTAATGGTTTGGATTTTGCTTGTTTCTTACCCTTTTTCTTTCCATGGCTCTTAATATAACCATAATCAGAAAGCTCATCTTTGATCAACTGAAGATCTTTTTCATCTTCTGATAAAGAAAGAGCGGTAGAGATGGAATCGAGATGATCAAGATCTGCTTTTGTCTCCACGACTAGCTCAGAAAGAGCTTCATACGTACGTTTTAATTTATTATATTTTGCAAAAAATTTCTTGGAATTCTCCAAAGGAGTTTTTGTTGGATCCAGAGGGATCGTAATCTCTTCATTTGTATAATAATTCATGCAAGTCAGAGATTTTGCATTTGGTTCCAATCCATAGCCATAAGTTTGTGTAAGTTCTCCATAAACTTTGAATTTCTCACGTTTTTCCGTATCTTTTAACTGACGAAGCTGCAGATCATATTTCTTACTCGTTCTCTCAAGGGCTGTCTGCACGATCTTACGAAGATCAGAAGATTTCTGCTTCATTCTCGTATATTTTTCTTTTTCAGAATAATACCCGATCAATACGTCGAAAATAGAATCATATGTTTTTGCGGTGCAGTCAGGATAAGAAGTTAAAGGGATACAAGAAAATTCCTTCGGTTCTTCCCCGGAATAAATGATATTTGGCTGATAAGCTTCATCTTCTACAAGAGCATTTAATTTTATAAGCTGTCCATATAAACCAGCAGCACTGTCATCGGTCAAAGAATCCGTGGAAGCATTACCGTCAAGTCCTGCACGATAACAAAGTTCATTTGCGATCAAAGGACTCATTCCCGTGATGGAAGTATAAAGTGCTTTGCAAAGATTCAATGGTTTTGTGATGATATGCTGATAAAAGTCATCTGCAGTCAGGCTTGCTAGCGGATGTTTTCCCTTAGATGGCGGGAAGGTATAAGTACGTCCCGGCAATACCTCTCTGACAGAACTGATATTTGCAGAGATATGCTTGATGCTATCTAAGATCACATCATCGCTGTTTACAAAAATGATATTGCTGTGTTTTCCCATGATCTCAATGATCAGACGCTTCTGGCAGATATCTCCAAGTTCGTCCAGATGCTCAATCTGAATCTCAATGATACGCTCAAAATCAGGCTGAGTGATCGAGATGATCCTTCCGCTGCTGATATGTTTACGAAGCAGCATGCAGAAGTTTGGTGCCTGCATAGGGTTTGCTTTTCCTTCCTTGGATAAATAGACAAGGGGAAGAGAAGCACTGGCTGAGAGATGAAGTCTTGTTGTCAGTCTCTCTTTCTTGATCACAAGTGTGATCTCGTCGGCTTCTGGCTGATAGATCTTATAGATTCTTCCGCCAATGATCTGTTTATTTAATTCTGATACAATATTTGAAATGACAAATCCGTCGAATGCCATAATGAAATACCTCCTGGTAAAAAATCGGTTATCTTATAATATAAGAAGATAAATCCGTCAAACAATTATATCAGAAATCGGGAAAAGTATAAAGAAAAAACGATCAAATCGATAAATCATAGAGAGATAGTCGGGATTTTGTTGTAATTAAAATCATTTCTTATTATAATAAATCTTAAGTATACAAAATTACGTCAAAGATATGGAGGAAAGTTCATTGAGAAAAGAAGCATCAATCAATGCATGGAAGCAGTTATATGATATTACATTAAAGTTAGACAAATTAGAACCTTGGAATGATCTTGGAGATACGCAGCTTGTGACGATTCAGTTAAAAGACAGAGAAGAACCTGTCTTTTGCAGTGTGATGGGAAAATTCAGTGGGGAAAGAGGAATCGCAGTCTTCGACGGAATGGAAGGTTTAGGGGATTTTTATATGATCCTTGGAGCAGAAGAGGGAGATCTTCCAGCACAATATCTGATGGATGAACATTCAAGCCTTACTTGTTTCTGGGGAAGCATGATGAATGTTCCAGACGAGCAAAGAAGCGTGATCGATGAATTGGATATCCGTTTCAAAACAATCAGTGACTGGATTTATTTTGTTTCTTATAAAAAAGGATACAAACCATATCAGTTAGATGAAGATGAAGTAGCACTTCTTACAGAAACTTATGAAAATTTATATATGGTATTAGAAGCAGTCAAAGATGGAAAATTAAATCCAGATATCGAACAGGCAGAAGGAATCGTACGCCGTTATAATTCTGAAAATGACACATGGGAGATGTTTGTAAAAGAAATTCCAGAAGCAGAAAAAGAATTTCCATCCGTGATGTTAGAAGATCAGGATTTAAAAGACGAATTAAAGAATAAGAAACAGATTGATCTTGAAGTGATCTTAGATTTTACTTATCTCCCAGTGATGGTAGAAGGGGAAGAAGAGGGAGAACGTCCAAAGAATCCTCTGTTATTTATGGCATATGATAATACCGATGGCGGAGTGATCACAATGGATATTTTAGAAGAAGGTGATGATGAGATCAGTAGAACTTTGGGATTTTTCATCAGTTTCGTACAGCAGAATGGAAGGATGAAGACGATCAAAGCAAGAAATCCATGGATTTTTGGAGCCTTAGAAGATATCTGTGAATACTGCAGTGTGGATCTTGTATATGACCCAGTAGAAATCATGGATCAGGTCATTGAGGAAGTAATCTCCCAGTTGTAAGATTTTCATGTAATATAGGATAAGATGAATTAGAGTGAACGAGGTTGACAAATAAGTTAATGATTGGTAAAATACAAATAATTTGACGTGCTACCTAAGTAGCACTTTAATTCGATAAAGTATCAAGGAGCGGCAAAATTATGAATAAAAAGAGAGTCCACACACCAGAAGGTGTCAGAGATGTATATGGAACCGAATATGGACAGCGAAGCAAGTTAAAAGCCAAATTAAACAAAGTCTTTGCATCTTACGGATATGAAGGAATCAGAACTCCAGGATTTGAATTCTTTGACGTATTTAATAGCGAAAAAGGAACAGTCTCTGCAAGAGAGATGTTTAAATTTTTTGACAGAGAAGGAAATACCTTAGTTCTTCGTCCAGACGTCACACCATCCATTGCACGTTGTATTGCAAAATATTTTAATGAAGAGAATATGGGAATCCGTCTTTCTTATGCAGGAAACGTGTTTTTGAATAACTCAAGTTATCAACTGAAGTTAAAAGAGACATGTCAGTTAGGTGCAGAATTAGTCAATGATGCATCTGTACAGGCAGATACAGAATCCATTGCAATGGCAATTGATTGTTTTTTAGCAGCAGGATTAACAGATTTCAGACTTTCCATTGGGGAGGTTGAATTTTTTAACGGATTAACACAGACGATCAAAGAGGAAGAAGTCAAGACACAGCTTCGTGAATTGATCTTAAATAAAAACTATTTCGGATTAATGGAATATGTGGAAGCATTAGATTTATCTGATAAGATTAAAGATGTCTTCTTACATTTCAATGAGTTAAATGGAGATGTAGAGATCTTAGATCAAGCAGAAGCTATGGTAGAGAATGAACAGTCTAAGAAAGCGATCAAAAGACTTCGTGATGTCTATGATATTTTGAAATTATACGGCAAAGAACAGTATGTAAGTTTCGATCTTGGAATGTTAAATAAACATAACTATTATACAGGAATCATTTTCAAAGGTTACACTTATGGAACTGGAGACGCAGTCCTAAAGGGTGGACGATATGATAATCTGATCGAACAGTTTGGAAAGAAAGCCCCATCTGTCGGATTTGCGATCGTATTAGATGAGCTGATGATGGCATTAAGTCGCCAGGGAATCCATATGGAAGCTGATCATATGGATACCATGATCATTTATAAAGAAGCAACGATGAAAGATGCGATCCTTCGAGCAGAAGAATTAAGAAAAGAAGGAAAGAAAGTCATCTTAGAGAGAAAGAATGATCTGTGCAGTAAAGCAGATTATGAAAAATTTGCCAAAGAACATCGCCTTGGTGGAATCCTTTATTTTATCTAATCAACAAATCTAGCACAAAGAAGGGAAACAAAAGATCATGAGATATATTACATTTGCCCTTGCAAAAGGGCGACTTGCAAAGAAAGCGATGGCTTTATTAGAAGAGATCGGTATTACATGCGAGGAAATGAAAGATGAGAAAACAAGGAAATTGATCTTCGTCAATGAAGAATTAAAATTAAAATTTTTCCTATCCAAAGCAAGTGACGTGCCAACTTATGTTGAATACGGAGCAGCCGATATCGGTGTTGTTGGAAAGGATACGATCCTTGAAGAAGGAAGAAACCTGTATGAAGTATTAGATCTGAAATTCGGAGCCTGCAAGATGTGTGTCTGTGGACCAAAAGAAGCGAAGAAATACTTAAACAGCAATGAGATCATCCGTGTAGCATCCAAATATCCACATATTGCGAAAGAATATTTCAATAATCAGAAATTACAGACAGTAGAGATCGTTAAATTAAACGGATCTGTCGAACTTGCACCGATCGTTGGATTATCTGAGGTGATCGTCGACATCGTAGAGACAGGAACAACATTAAAAGAAAACGGACTAGAGGTCTTAGAAGAGGTTTACCCACTATCTGCAAGAATGGTAGTAAATCAGGTAAGCCAGAAGATGGAACAGGAACGTATCAGTAAGATCATCGTTGCATTAAAGAAGATCTTAGACGAAAAAGAATAGGTCGGAGGAAAGAATCATGAGAATAGTAAAAGTAAACAAAGATTCAATTGCAAATATCTTATCAGATTTATTAAAGAGAAGTCCTACAAACTATGGGGATTTTCAGGATAAAGTTGATGCGATTATCAAAAATGTCAGAGATAATGGAGATAAAGCAGTCTTTGATTATACAGCACAGTTTGACAAAGCTGAGATCAATGCAGACAATATTTTAGTTACAGAAGAAGAGATCAAAGAAGCTTATGAAGAAGTGGATGATGAATTGATCAAAGTTATTCGTAAAGCAATCAAGAACATTCGTGATTTTCATGAAAAACAGATTCAGAAGAGCTGGTTTGAGACACGAGAAGACGGAGTGATGCTTGGACAGAAAGTTACACCAATGGAGACTTGTGGTGTTTATGTGCCAGGTGGAAAAGCCGTTTATCCATCTTCTGTATTAATGAACATTGTTCCAGCACATGTTGCAGGAGTGAAAAATATCATCATGACAACACCTCCTGGAAAAGATGGAAAAGTTACAGCAAATACATTAGTGGCAGCAAAAGAAGCTGGAGCAACAAAAGTATATAAAGTTGGTGGAGCACAGGCAATCGCAGCGATGGCATTTGGAACAGAGTCTATTCCAAAAGTAGATAAGATCGTAGGACCAGGTAACATTTTTGTTGCATTAGCGAAAAAAGCAGTTTATGGAAATGTAAGCATCGATTCCATCGCAGGACCAAGTGAGATCTTAGTTTTAGCAGATGAGACAGCAAACCCAAGATATGTGGCAGCAGACTTACTTTCACAGGCAGAACATGATGAGATGGCAAGTGCGATCCTTGTTACAACAAGTGAAGAATTAGCACATAAAGTATCTGATGAGATCGATGGATTCTTAAATCAGTTATCAAGAAAAGAAATCATGGAGAAATCTCTAGATTCTTTCGGATATATTCTTGTTGCAAGTGATATGAAAGAAGCGATCGATACAGCAAATGCCATTGCATCTGAACATATGGAGATCATGACAGCCAATCCATTTGATGTTATGACAAGAATCAAGAATGCAGGAGCAATCTTTATTGGAGCATACAGTTGTGAACCTCTAGGAGATTATTTCGCAGGACCAAATCATGTTCTTCCTACAAACGGAACAGCGAAATTCTTCTCTCCATTAAGTGTTGACGATTTTATCAAGAAATCAAGTGTCATTTACTATTCAAGAGAAGCCTTAGAGCCAGTACACAAAGACATCGAATTCTTTGCAAATCAGGAACAGCTGACTGCACATGCAAATTCCATGAAAGTAAGATTTGAAGATAACCAGGAAGGATAAAGATATGAGTAGAAGTGCATCAATTGAAAGAAATACAAGCGAGACAAAGATCAAACTTTCCATTGACCTTGATGGAAATGGAAATGGAAACATCCATACAGGAATCGGTTTTTTTGACCATATGTTAAATGCATTTGCACGCCATGGATTTTTTGATCTTGATGTGGAAGTCGAAGGAGATCTATATGTCGACTGCCACCATACAATTGAAGATGTTGGAATTGTACTTGGCGAAGCGATCAAACAGGCGGTTGGAGATAAAAAAGGGATCAAACGTTATGGATCTTTCATGCTTCCAATGGATGAGACATTAATGCTATGTGCGATCGATTTATCTGGAAGACCATATTTTGTGATGGATTGTGACTTTACCGTTGACCGTGTTGGCGAATTTGACACAGAGATGGTAAAAGAATTCTTCTATGCGGTATCTTATGGCAGTATGATGAATCTGCATTTAAAGAAATTACATGGGGAAAATAATCATCATATGATCGAAGCAGCATTTAAAGCATTTGCTAAAGCTTTAGATGAAGCAACAAGTTTAGACTCAAGGATCACAGATGTGCTTTCTACGAAAGGAGCCCTATAAGATGAGCAACGAAGCAAAACCATTAAACAGTAAGATGAGTTTTGATGAATTCAAATTAAACAGCGATGGAATGTTAACCGTTGTTGTACAGGATTATAAGACAAATGAAGTTTTGATGGTCGCATATATGACCAAGGAAGCTTATGATAAGACGATCGAGACAGGAATCATGACATATTACAGTCGAAGCCGTAATGAATTATGGATTAAAGGAGAGACATCCGGACATTATCAATATGTCAAAGATTTATATATCGACTGTGACAGAGATACTTTACTTGCCAAAGTAAAGCAGATCGGAGCTGCCTGCCATACAGGAAATTATTCTTGTTTCTACACAGATTTATTAGAAAAAGAGGATTAAGATGTAATCTTTGTGAGAAAATATTTGTGTTTCTAAGTTCGATTTGGTATAATCGACTTTATAAGATAAGGAGGCAAGATTATGACAGCATTTTTATCAGAATTAGTCTCTTATGTATTGAAGTTTGCGATTCTCTTTGCATGCTCCGCGGCAGGAATTTATTTCGGAACTGGTCGTGCAAAGGCAAAGAAGAAAGAAGCATAAGATCATACATGATTAGGAGAAGATCATTTAGCTGCATGAGTTTATATTCTCATGCAGCTAAAAAGCCGTAAAGACAAGGTCTTCTTAATAATATAATGAAATGACACTAGGAGGATGAAACGTTGAGAGCATATGGAGTCAACGAACTCAGGAAGATGTATCTTGAGTTTTTCGAAAGTAAAGGACATTTAGCATTAAAGAGTTTTTCACTTGTGCCAAAGAATGATAACAGTTTATTACTGATCAACGCTGGTATGGCACCACTGAAACCTTACTTCACAGGACAGGAAGTACCACCAAGAACAAGAGTAACAACATGTCAGAAGTGTATCCGTACAGGAGATATTGAAAATGTTGGTAAGACAGCAAGACATGGTACATTCTTTGAGATGTTAGGTAACTTCTCTTTTGGAGATTATTTTAAACACGAAGCAATCGCATGGTCTTGGGAATTTTTAACAGAAGTGATCGGATTAGATCCAGATAGATTATATCCATCTGTATATGAAGATGATGATGAAGCATTCGAGATCTGGGAGAAAGAGATCGGAATCGCACCAGAGAGAATCTTCCGTTTTGGAAAAGAAGACAACTTCTGGGAGCATGGTGCAGGACCTTGCGGACCATGTTCAGAGATCTACTATGATCGTGGAGAGAAATACGGATGTGGAAGCCCAGACTGTACAGTAGGATGTGACTGCGATCGTTATATGGAAGTATGGAACAACGTATTTACACAGTTTGAGAATGACGGACACAACAATTATACAGAATTAGAGAACAAGAACATTGATACAGGTATGGGACTGGAACGTCTTGCTGTTGTAGTACAGGAAGTAGATTCTATCTTTGATGTAGACTCTATCAAAGCAATCCGTGATGAAGTCTGTAAGATTGCTGGTGTTACTTATGGTGTCGATCACGAGACAGATGTATCTATCCGTGTGATCACAGACCATATCCGTTCTGCTACATTTATGTTATCTGATGGTATCACACCATCCAACGAAGGACGTGGATATGTACTTCGTCGTTTGATCCGTCGTGCAGCAAGACATGGAAGATTACTAGGAATCGATCATCTGTTCTTAACAGATATCAGTAAGATCGTGATCCGTGAATCCAAAGACGGATATCCAGAATTAGAAGAAAAAGCAGAATTTATCTTCAATCATTTATCTCAGGAAGAAAAACAGTTCAACAAGACGATCGATCAGGGACTGTCTATTTTAGCAGATATGGAAAAAGATATGAACGAAAAAGGCAGCAAAGAACTTGCTGGTGCTGATGCGTTCAAATTATATGACACTTATGGATTCCCACTAGATCTGACAATCGAAATCTTAGAAGAAAAGGGATTTACTGTAGACAAAGAAGGCTTTGATAAAGAAATGCAGATTCAGAGAGAAACTGCCAGAGCTGCAAGAAAAACAACAAACTACATGGGTGCCGATGCAACTGTTTACGAACAGTTAGACCCAGCTATGACAACAAAATTTGTTGGATATGATGAGCTTACTTGTGAAGGCGAGATCACAGCCATGACAACAGAGACAGAAGTTGTTTCTACTCTGAATAAAGGAGACAAAGGAACAATCGTTGCTGACCAGACAGCATTTTATGCAACAAGTGGTGGTCAGGAAGCAGATAAAGGTGTGATCGTCAGTGGAGATGCAGCTTTTGAAGTAGAAGATGTTATTAAATTATCTGGTGGTAAGTTCGGACATGTTGGACACGTAGTTGAAGGAACATTCAACGTAGGAGACAAAGCAGTCTTTACAGTCAATGAGAAGAACCGAGCATTAGGAGCTAAGAATCATAGTGCAACTCATTTATTACAGAAAGCATTAAGAGAAGTGCTTGGAACTCACGTAGAACAGGCAGGATCTTTAAATAATGCCGAACATTTAAGATTCGACTTTACACATTTCTCACCATTATCTGATGATGAGATCGCAAGAGTTGAAAAGATCGTCAATGAAAAGATCGCCGAGGATCTTCCAGTTGTAACAAAAGTTATGTCTATGGAAGATGCTAAGAAAACAGGAGCTATGGCACTGTTTGGAGAGAAATACGGAGATGAAGTAAGAGTCGTTTCTATGGGAGATTTCTCTGTAGAATTATGTGGTGGTACTCATGTAAAGAATACCGGAGTGATCACAGCATTTAAGATTTTATCTGAAACTGGTGTTGCATCAGGAGTTCGAAGAATCGAAGCAGTGACTGACCAGGGAGTATTTAACTATTACCACAAACAGGAAGAAGAATTAAAAGAAGCAGCCAAAGCATTAAAAGCTACACCAGCAACACTGCTTACAAGAATTGAATCTCTTCTTGCAGAAGTGAAAGAATTAAAGAGTGAAAATGAATCCTTAAAGAGCAAACTTGCAAAAGATGCTCTAGGAGATGTTATGGATCAGGTAGAAGAAGTCAAAGGAGTGAAAGTTCTTGCAACTTCTCTAGAAGATGTTGATATGAACGGGCTTCGTGAACTTGGAGATAATTTAAAAGAAAAATTAGGAGAAGGTGTCATTGTCCTTGCTTCCCAGAAAGACGGAAAAGTCTTCTTAGTTGCCATGGTAACAGACGAAGCACAAAAAGCAGGGGCACACGCTGGAAACCTGATCAAAGCGATCGCCGGATGTGTTGGAGGCGGCGGTGGAGGACGTCCAAACATGGCTCAGGCCGGAGGAAAGAACCCAGCCGGAATCCCAGAAGCAGTAGCAAAAGTAAAAGAAATTTTAGAAAGTCAAATTTCATAGTTGACAAATCTCTGGAATGTGATATACTAATCTAGTGCAAAAAATTAAAACCCAAACAGTCCTATGCACAAGTACAAGACTGGAGGGGAGGTCGGGAATAGAATGTCAAACGTAATCGTTAAAGAAAATGAATCTTTAGATAGCGCTCTTCGCAGATTCAAGAGAAACTGTGCAAAAGCAGGAATTCAGCAGGAGATTCGTAAAAGAGAACATTACGAGAAGCCAAGCGTAAGACGTAAGAAAAAGTCTGAAGCAGCTCGTAAGAGAAAATCTAAATAATTTTTATCAGTTGAAAAGATAAGCATCATTTACCTGAAAACAGGTATATGATGCTTTTTTTCGGCATATATTAAACCAAATGCCACAAAAGGAGTTTTTCATGAAGAATAAACCAAAAGAAGCAATCGCCAAAGGACTTTCGCTTCCAAGAGATGTGGTGTTTGGAGATTTTATCATTAGCTTGACAGGGAACTGTGAAGCGTACATAGAAAATTATCGGGGAATTGTATCGTATGATGAGGATACGATTTCTGTTCAGGGAAATCATGTCATATTAAACATCTATGGATGTGGTTTAACGGTTGATTTTTACTCACAGGAAGCGATGAAGGTTAAAGGAAAGATCAAAAGGCTGGAATATGTATGATATTCTCTGAAAGGAGCATGGCATATGCTTAAGATCCTGCATTTTATATTTGGGCAATTATATTTTCAAGTCAAAGGATATCAGGCAGAGCGTTTCCTAAATCTCTGTGCCAAAAACCATCTGGTACTGTGGGAATTGAAACCAGTATCAGACGGCTATGCCTTTTGTATTAGAAAAAGTGCTTATCAAACATTAGTAACATTAGCACAGAAAGCAAATGTTGAGCTTACGTTACAAAAACAAAGGGGGCTGCCATATTTCTTAAAAGAACATAGAAATCGTAAAATATTATTTTTCTTCATATTTTTATGTGCGATGATGATCTTTTCTTTTAGCCAGTTTTTATGGGAAATCACAGTTTCAGGAGGAGAAGTATATTCGAAAAGTGATATACTAAAATATGTCACGGATAACTACTATCATCTGGGAACATTAAAATATCAGATTGATTGTGATGCTTTGGAAGATCATCTGAGAGAAGATTATGATGAGATTGCGTGGGTATCCTGTTCTGTTCAGGGAACAAGACTACATATCGAGATCAAAGAAACTTTGGATCGCAAAACAAAGCAGAATCCAAAGAAGCCATGTGATATCGTGGCAAATAAATCAGGGATCATTACAAAAATGGCAGTAAAAAGCGGGACACCATTGGTAAGTACCGGTGACAGCGTGAAAAAAGGAACAACATTGATATCTGGATTGATCTATTACTACAGCGATGATTTTACTGTGACACAAACAGATAAGATCAAAGCAGATGGTGAAATTATTATGCGTACCAAAGAGGTATATGAAAATTCCATCCCGATGGAATATTATGAAAAAACAATCACAGATGAGAAAAAATGCATCAAAAATATATATTTGGGGCAATATCAGTTTGATTTTCCATCGAAGCAAAAACAGAATCATACAAATGTAGTGACAGAGAGAAGATCATTAAAAATAGGGACTTCTTTTTATTTGCCCATAGGAATTACGATTCAAACAACCGAAAAATACCAGCCAAAAAAGAAAATCTTAACGAAAAAAGAAGCACAGTTGAAATTAAAAAAACAGCTCGAACATTATCTTACGAAGAAAGCCAAAAAAGGGGCAAAGATTGTTCACTGTGAAGAAAATTATCAAAGGAAGAACAACCGATATGAAGTGAGGGCATCGATCATCAAAGAAGAAAGTATTGGAAAAATCCGAAATATCAAGAAATTAACAAAAAAACAAGAAGAGATGATCGCACCAACGACGGCACAGCAATAAATATTAAAAACCTATGAATCAGACCACATGTATTTTATATGTCTGTCAGGTTGAAAAACTTTGTAACAGATGGTAAAATACATAAGAATATACGCAAAGAAGGAGACTGAGAATTAGATGAATCCAGTTGAAATAGAAATGAATTTTCCAGCAGAACATGGTGGGAATGTATTTGGGCAATTTGATGCCTACATGAAGAAAATTGAAAAGACATTGCATGTAAGTCTGATCCTGCGTGGTGACCAGTTAAAATGCATTGGAACACAACAGGCAGTTAATCATGCGATTTCTGTGATCGATGAGTTACTTGAATTATCCAAACGAGGGAATGTGATCACAGAGCAGAATGTAAATTATGCTTTATCTTTATCTATGGAAGAAAAATCTACAAGTCTTGTAGAACTTGATAAAGATGTGATCTGTCACACGATTCAGGGTAAAGCTGTCAAACCAAAGACTTTAGGACAGCAAAAATACGTCGAAGCGATCAAAGATAAGATGATCACGTTTGGTGTTGGCCCAGCAGGAACTGGTAAGACTTATCTTGCGATGGCAATGGCAATTACAGCATTCAAGAATGATGAAGTCAGCCGTATTATCTTAACAAGGCCAGCGATCGAAGCAGGAGAGAAATTGGGATTCTTGCCAGGAGACTTACAAAGTAAAGTAGATCCATATTTAAGACCATTGTATGATGCTCTGTATGAGATTCTCGGAGCCGATGCATTTATGAAGAATATGGAGAAAGGCTTAATTGAAGTTGCTCCATTGGCTTATATGAGAGGCCGTACACTGGATAATGCATACATTATCTTAGATGAGGCACAGAATACAACACCAGCACAGATGAAGATGTTCTTAACACGTATTGGTTTTGGCTCTAAAGCGATCATCACTGGTGATTTGACACAGAAAGACTTGCCATTTGACAGTATTTCAGGGTTAGAAGAAGCTTTAAGAGTGTTGCGAAAAGTCAAAGAGATCGGAGTCTGTGAACTTACAAATAAGGACGTTGTAAGACATCCATTAGTACAGAAGATTGTTGCAGCATATGATCAGTATGAATCAGCTAGATCTGCGAGAAAGAATAAGAACAACAAAAAGAACAGAAGATAGGAATATTATGAGTATTATAATTGAGAACGAATACGAGGGAGAGATCAATATCCCTTATGAGAAGATCGCACATGAAGTCATTGAGGCAGCAATTGATTATGTGGACTGCCCTTATGAGTGCGAAGTGAACTTAATGTTGACTGATAATGACACGATCCATGAGATTAATAAAGAACAAAGAGAGATCGACCGTCCAACTGACGTATTATCTTTCCCAATGGCAGAATATGAACAGCCAGCAGATTTTTCAAAGATCGAAGAAGATCCGATGGCGTTTGACCCGGAAAGTGGGGAATTTCTGCTTGGAGATATTGTGATCTCTATGGACAAAGTATGGGAACAGGCTGAGAATTATGGACACAGCCGCGAGAGAGAATATGCATTTTTGATCGCGCACAGTATGTTACATCTGTTTGGATATGACCATATGGAAGAGGAAGAACGAAAAGATATGGAAAAACGTCAGGAAGAGATTCTGACAAAGACGAAATATACAAGAGATGAAAGAGGTTTAGTATGAGTAAAAGCAGCAAAAACTCATTTTTAATGCAGGGAATGATTTTAGCCGCAGCGTCTATTGTCTGCCGTGTGATCGGATTATTATATCGTAGTCCACTGTTTGGGATCATTGGCGAAGAAGGAATGGGGTATTATTCTTATGCATATAATATTTACAATATTATTTTGCTGATCGCATCCTTCAGTATCCCACTTGCAGTTTCCAAGTCAATTTCTGCAAGACTTGCAAAGAGAGAATATATCAATGCACAGAGAATTTTCTATGGAGCATTAGTTTATGCGATCGTTGTTGGTGGTATCGCATCATTGATCGCATATTTTGGAGCACCAACCTTTGTTGGACATCAGAAAGGTGCCGCACTTGCTCTTCAGGTGATCTCTCCAACCATCTTTTTCTCTGGAATCCTTGGAGTATTAAGAGGATATTTTCAGGGGCATAATACGATGGTACCAACATCCATTTCCCAGATCATCGAGCAGATCTTGAATGCGATCTTTAGTATTTTGATGGCATATGTATTGATCTTACCATATCTGCCATCTAAGACGATCACATACGAGATTGCTAGACATGGAGCAGCAGGTAGTGCGATTGGTACAGGAGTCGGAGTTTTAACAGGGCTGATCTTTTGTTTTATTATTTATCGTGCATATCAGCCAAAAGTTAAGATTCAGATGAAACATGACCGTACGAAATATATCGAATCTTATGGAAATATCTTAAAGATCTTATTATTGACGATCACACCAGTGATCTTCAGTACAGCGATCTATAACTGCAGTGCAACGATCGATCAGACGATCTTTAGTAATATTTTAGTAGGAAAAGGAATCACAGCGAAAGTAGTTTCAGGATTTTATGGACTGTTCAGCAGCCAGTACAATGTTCTGATCAACGTACCAGTAGCGATGGCATCCGCACTTTCCAATGCGATCGTGCCAAATGTTTCTGCAGCTTATGCTTTGGGTAAGAAAGATGATATGAATGATAGCATTCAGATGGCAATCCGTTTTACAATGATGATCGCAATTCCATGTGCGGTCGGACTTGGCGTGTTAAACAGCTCTATTAATGGACTTATTTTCGGTGCCGTATATGCCAAAGGATTAGGAGCTGCAATGCTTCGAATCGGTGCAGTCTCTGTTATTTTCTACTGCCTGTCTACATTGACAAATGGTATTTTACAGGGAATGGGCAAGATGCGTGTGCCAGTCAAACATTCAGCAATCTCTGTTGTCGTTAATATCGTTGTTTTATGGCTGTTATTAACATATACAGATTGTAAAACCTATGGATTAGTCTTTGCAACAATGGCTTTTTCGCTTGTCATGTGTCTGTTAAATGCACATTCCATCAAGAAATATACAGGATTCCATCAGGAGATCACAAAGACATTTATCAAACCTGCATTAAGTGCAGCTGTGATGGGTGTCGTATGCTTCCTGATCCAGTATGGGGTTCAAAGCGTCCTGCCATTTGGACGAGTATGCTTTGCAATCTGTGTGATCATTGCAGTACCAGTTGGAGCACTGATCTATTTTGCGGCGATCATTAAATTAAAAGTATTTACAGAAGAAGAACTTACAAAGATTCCAAAAGGAAATCTGATCGTAAAATTAGCAAAGAAATTACATTTATTGTAAAAACAATAACAAAAGTCCAAGTCGTAACAGATCTGGACTTTTTGTATAAATAATCCCATCTTTGGAAACAATATAGCCAAAGGAGGGTGATATCATGAAGAAGATCAACCGATTTTTGATCATTTATATGATCGTGATCACTGTTTTATGTGCATACATGTGCTATCTAGCCTTTACAAGAAATGAAAATATAGACAAGATTCAGGAAGTTCGCTCTCAGGTAACAACGACAGTGCTAAAGGAGCAGACAAAAGCCGAAAAGAAGGTGAAAGCAACCTACAGTCTTAAGATTTTAGATGGCAGTCTGGCAGTGATCAATAATAAGACAAAAGAAGTTTTTGAGTACACAGATATGAAGAAAGAAAACCTCCCAGCAGATATTTTAAATATGTTAAAGGAGAATTTTGTCTTTGAAAACAGAGAAGAAGTATATCATTTTCTGGAATCATACAGTAGCTAAACGAATAATTTGGAGAAAACAACAAATGAAATATGATGTGATCATCGTTGGAGCAGGGGCTTCCGGAATGATGGCAGCGATCACAGCAGCTGGCCATCATAAGAAAGTTCTTTTGCTTGAGCGAATGGATAAATTAGGAAAGAAAATATTGGCGACAGGGAATGGAAGATGCAATCTGTCAAATGCTTATATGGATGAGAATTGTTACCGCGGGCAGAGACCTTCCTTTGCCTATCCGATGATTGAAGAATTTGGTTTGGAAGAATTGATTCAATTCTTTGAATCCCTCGGAATGCTTATCACAGAGCAAAACGGGTATTATTACCCGGCATCCTTACAGGCGGCAACGGTGGTTGACACACTGACACAGAAATTAAAATATTTACATGTCGATATTTTGACAGACTTTGAAGTGATAAAGGCAGAGAAACGCAAATCGACATTTTATGTCTATGGAAATGAGAAATGTTTTCAGTCAAGCAATCTGATCCTTGCAACTGGCGGATGTGCACAGCCCAATTTAGGAAGCAATGGGAGTGGATACAAACTTGCAAAAGACTTTCATCATAAGATTACGGATACATTCCCGTCTTTGGTAGGACTGGAAGCGGAAGGGAAATATTTAAAAGAAACTTCTGGAGTCAGAAATGTCAGTGATATTAGCGTCTATGCAAACAATGAACTGATTGCAAAAGAACATGGAGAAGTCCAGTTTACCAAATACGGAATCTCTGGAATCCCAATTTTCCAGATCAGCCATTTTGCGATCGAAGCACTAAGAAGAAAGAAAAAAGTAAAAGTCTATTTAAATCTCATGCCGCAGATGGTAACCTTAGAAGAAACGACAGAAGTATTCTTAAAAAACTGTAATTACAAGACAGTGGAAGAATTCTTCCAGGGATTTTTAAATAAAAAGTTGGTTTATGCGATCTTACAGAGACTAAAGATCGATCCGAGAAAGCCAGTTGCGCAGATTTCAAAGAAGGATCTAAAAAGAATTTTAGATATGATCCAAAACTTTGAAGTCCAGATCAAAGGATACAAAGGATACGATATGGCACAGGTAACAGCCGGAGGTGTATCCACAAAAGAAATTATACAGGGAACACTAGAATCAAAGTTATTAGAAGGGCTTTATGTTGTCGGTGAATTACTAGATGTCGATGGAACATGCGGAGGATACAATCTGCAATGGGCATTTACATCCGGATACATCGCAGCAAGCCAGATAGGAAGACAATGATAAGAATCAACCAGATCAAGCTGCCGATCGATCACAAAGAAGCAGCATTTGAAAAAAAGATAAAAAAAGCGTTACATAACACAGAATATAAACAATACAAGATCGTAAAACGATCCATCGATGCAAGGAAAAAAGAAGAATTATCTTATGTATATGCAGTCGATGTGACATTAAGCAAGAATCAGGAAGAGAAATTCCTGAAAAAGAATAAAAACCGCAATATCATGGCGGTTAAAGAAAAGGTATTTGAATTTCCGAAAAATCAGAGAGAATTTAAGTATCCGCCAGTTGTGATCGGAATGGGACCAGCAGGACTATTTGCAGCCTTGATGCTCGCAAGAGCCGGGTTAAATCCAATCGTCTTAGAACGAGGAAAAGACGTCACAAACCGTATGAAAGATGTCGAGCATTTCTGGGAAACTGGCGAGTTGAATTCTGAATCCAATGTCCAATTTGGAGAAGGTGGCGCAGGAACATTTTCTGATGGAAAGTTAAACACATTGGTGAAAGATAAATTCGGAAGAAATAAATTCGTCTTAGAAACTTTCGTAAAACATGGGGCACCAGAAGAAATCTTATATGAAAATAAACCTCATATTGGAACCGATCTTTTAAGAAATGTTGTTGCAGGAATCCGAGAAGAGATCAAATCACTTGGCGGAGATGTCCGTTTTGAGGCAAAAGTGACGGATTTTGTGATCAAAGATGGAAAATTAACCGGACTGATCATCAATGACGAAGAAGAACTTAAAACAGAAGCAGCAATCTTAGCACCAGGACACAGTGCCAGAGATACATTTAAGGTATTATCAGACCGGAATTTAGAGATGCATCCAAAAGCATTTGCGATCGGACTTCGTGTGGAACATCCGCGTGAGATGATCGATCATTCCCAGTACGGAGAAGGTGCAGATAAATACAATCTTCCAGCAGCATCTTACAAACTGACCTATCATGCAGACAATGGAAGAAGTGTATATTCTTTCTGCATGTGTCCAGGAGGTTTTGTTGTCAACGCATCTTCAGAACCAGAACGATTAACTGTTAATGGAATGAGTAATCATGATAGAGCAGCAAAGAATTCTAACAGCGCGATCATCGCAAGTGTTACACCCGATGATTTTGACGGAGATGATGCATTAGCAGGTGTAAGATTCCAACAAAAATGGGAAGCAAAAGCGTTTCATGAAGGGAAAGGAGAGATTCCGGTACAGACATTAAAAGATTTCAGAGAAGGAAAGATTACAGAATCTTTTGGTGAGATCACACCGAATACCAAAGGAAAGACAAGCTTTGGAAACTTGAGAAACTGCCTTCCAGAACCAGTTAGTGAAGCAATTTGCGAAGGAATGGAATATTTTGATACAAAGATCAAAGGATTTAACAGAGAAGATACCGTTCTTTGCGGAATCGAAGCAAGAACATCTTCCCCGTTAAGGATTGAAAGAGATCAAGGATTCGAGAGTAATATTAAAGGAATCTATCCATGCGGAGAGGGAGCAGGTTTTGCCGGAGGTATCACTTCTGCAGCAATGGATGGAATTAAGGTTGCACAAGCCCTCGTTACAGTGTAAAATACCTTTCAAGGAGTGAATGAAAATGAATAATCGTGAAAAACTAAAAGATAAACAGAGAATCGTCATCAAAGTAGGAACATCTTCTTTGATCCACAAAGCAACAGGAAACATTAATTTATTCCGTTTAGAGAAATTAGTCCGTGTCTTAACAGATTTACATAACAGCGGAAAAGATGTGATCTTAGTATCATCCGGAGCAATCGGTGTCGGATTTAAAGCCTTAGGATTAGAAAAACGTCCGACATCCCTTCCAATGAAACAGGCATGTTCCGCCGTAGGACAGGGACAGTTAATGATGATCTATCAGAAGTTATTTGCAGAATACAATCAAGGATCTGCACAGATCTTGATCACAAAAGAAACAATGCTCAATGATGAGAGAAGATATAATGCCAAGAATACCTTTGAAGAATTACTAAAACTTGGCGTGATCCCAATTGTAAATGAAAATGATACCGTGTCTACAGAAGAAATTGAGTTTGGTGACAACGACACTTTATCTGCAGTCGTAACTGCTGTTGTAGAAGGAGATCTTTTAATTCTCTTAACAGATATTGACGGACTTTATACCGATGATCCGCACAAGAATCCAATGGCAAAATTGATCTCTGAAGTACCAGTCTTAGATGAAAAGATTGGGAAAATGGCAAAAGGAGCTGTAACGAAAGTCGGAACCGGAGGAATGGAGACAAAGATCGCAGCAGCCAATATCGTAACAGATGCAGGAGCAGATATGGTCATTGTGAATAGTGATGATCTAAATAATGTCAATAAAGTCGTTGCAGGAGAAGAAGTTGGAACATTATTCTTAGCACACAAACGTCCAGACTTTGATTTTAAGAAATACTTAACAGAACGCCCATACTTTAAGGCGTAAGGAATCATATATTATATAGAAAGGAAACATTACAAATGAAAGAAAAAGATATTCAGAGAATTAATGAATTATACAATCTAGATAAATCCATTGGATTAACACCAGAACAGAAGGAAGAACAGAGAAAGTTAAGACACGAATATATTCAGTCTGTCCGTGCTAACTTAAGAGCACAACTTAATAACGTAAGCATCAAGAATGAAGATGGATCTATCACTCCGTTAAAACCAAAAGGATTAAACTAGAGCAGATTAGATAAAACAGATTTATAAAGATGCAAAACATACCGAAAAGGAGGCATTCATAATGTTAGAACAACTAGGAAAACAGGCAAAAGAAGCATCATTCATTCTTGGAAAAGCAGGAATTGAAGATAAGAATGAAGTATTAAGAGAAGCCGCCAAATGTCTGCTACAGAGTCAGGAATACATCTTAAGCGAAAACTATAAAGATGTAGAAGCAGCCAGAGAAAATGAGATGAGTGAAGCATTGATCGATCGCTTATCCCTAAATCCTGACCGTATCGAAGCAATGGCAGAAGGACTTCGTCAGGTAGCTGAACTTCACGATCCAATCGGTTCCGTAGAACATATGCAGAAAACACCAAACGGACTATTGATCGGAAGGAAGACAGTACCATTAGGAGTTGTTGGAATCATCTACGAATCCCGTCCAAATGTAACAGCCGATGCTTTTGCATTATGCTTTAAAACAGGAAATGCATGCCTTCTGCGCGGTGGAAGCGATGCGCTCAACTCAAATCTTGCGATCACAAACGTGATTCAGAGTGCATTAGAGTCATGTCACATGCCAAAATACAGCATGCAGCTTTTAACAGATACAAGTCATGAAACAGCAACAAAGATGATGCAGTTAAACGATTACTTAGATGTTCTGATCCCTAGAGGTGGTGCAGGACTGATCAAGAGCGTTGTAAAGAATTCCACAGTTCCAGTTATTGAGACAGGAACAGGAAACTGTCATGTATATGTTGATGAATTTGCACAAAAAGATATGGCAGTGAACATCATCATCAACGCAAAGACACAGAGACTTGGAACATGCAATACATGCGAATCTTTACTCTTACATAAAAACATCTTAGAAAGTCATGGTCCAGCCATCATTGAAGCTTTATTAGAAAAAGGTGTCCAGATCCGTGGAGATGAGAGAGTTTGTGCCTTAAATGATCAGGTCATCCCAGCAACAGAAGAAGACTGGGGAACAGAATACTTAGATTCTATCATCTCTGTCAAAACTGTTGATAGCTTTGATGAGGCAGTGGCACATATCAATCATTATAATACAGGACATTCCGAAGCGATCATCACAGATTCCTACCAGAATGCTCAGGAATTCTTAAATCAGATCGATGCGGCAGCTGTTTACGTGAATGCATCCACAAGATTTACGGATGGATTTGAATTTGGATTTGGAGCGGAGATTGGAATCAGTACCCAGAAGATTCATGCCAGAGGACCAATGGGATTAGATGCACTAACAACAACCAAGTTTATCATTTATGGCAATGGACAGATCCGTAAATAATGTAGTAGCGTCGACAGAATTGTTAACTTATTTTAGAATTTTAAGGAATTCTGAAGAAAAAACACAGAATTTTGTATGCAATATAAAGAAAATGTTAAAAAAACATTGAAAAATAAAAAAGACTATGATATCATAAGTCTTGTGTTCAAAGGAGTTTTCATTTCATGAGAACTCTTTTTTTTCGCAATGGAAAAAAATGTAAAGAAGAAAGGAAGGCTTAAAATGGCATTGTTTACATTTAGCGGAGGTGTTCATCCAGCGGATGGTAAAGAATTTGCAAAGAATTCACCAATCACCGAATACCTGCCAAAAGGAGATGTTGTTTTACCTTTAGGTCAGCACATCGGTGCCCCTGCAAAACCAATCGTTAGCAAGGGTGACCAGGTATTAGTAGGCCAGAAGGTGGCAGAAGCTGGAGGATTTGTATCCGCAAACATTTTCAGCTCTGTTTCAGGAACTGTTAAAGCGATCGAGCCAAGAATGACTCCAGCCGGAGCAAAAGTTAACTCTATCGTAATTGAGAATGACGGAGAATTCAAAGAGGTTGCATACGAGACAAAACCTTATGACCAGATGTCTAAAGATGAAGTCTTAGCAGCGATCAAAGAAGCCGGAATCGTAGGACTTGGTGGAGCTGGATTCCCAACACATGTAAAATTAGCTCCAAAAGATCCAGATGCGATCGAGTATATCATCGTAAATGGAGCCGAGTGCGAACCTTATATCACAGGTGATTACCGCACATTAATGGAAACACCAGAACTTTTAATTGAAGGATTAAATATCGTACTTGATATGTTCCCAAAAGCAAAAGGTATCATTGGTATTGAAGATAACAAAAAAGATGCAATTGCCAAAGTAGAAGCACTGGTAAAAGGTGATGCAAGAATCAGTGTTGCAACATTAAAGACAAAATACCCACAGGGTGCAGAGCGTTCTTTAATTTATGCAACAACAGGAAGAAGTATCAACTCTAGCATGTTACCAGCAGATGCAGGATGCATCGTTGATAATGTAGCTACGATCGTAGCGATCAAAGAAGCTGTCAAAGACGGAAAACCATTATATGAACGTATTGTGACAGTGACTGGAGATGCGATCAAAAACCCAAGCAACTTTAAAGTCCGTACAGGAACAAATGTAGAAGAACTGATCGAAGCAGCTGGTGGATTTAAAACACAGCCTGAAAAGATCATTTCTGGTGGACCTATGATGGGTATGGCAATGTTTACAACAGACGTACCAGCTGTGAAAACATTCTCATGCTTCTTAGCGTTCACAAAAGATGAAGTTGCTGCAAACCAGCCAAGCAATTGTATTCGTTGTGGAAGATGTGTAAGCGTCTGTCCGCAGAAGCTGATGCCAGCAAAATTATCTGTATTAGCAGATCATAACAAGTTTGACGAGTTTGAAAAACTTTATGGAGCAGAATGCGTTGAGTGTGGATCATGTTCATTCGTATGTCCAGCAAAACGTAACCTTGCACAGTCCATGAAGACAGGTCGTAAACAGGTATTAGCTAACCGTAGAAAGAAATAAAGGAGAGATACATATGAGCGAAACATTATATCATGTGTCAGCCAATCCTCATGTAAGAGATAATGGTTCAACACAAAAGATTATGTTAGATGTTATCATCGCATTACTACCCGCTACAATTTTTGGTATCTATATCTTTGGAGCATCTGCGGCACTGACAGTTGCAATTTCTGTTGCTACCTGTGTTGTCGTTGAGTATATTTACCAGAAACTTATGAAACAGCCAATCACAGTAAGTGACTTAAGTGCGGCATTAACCGGACTGTTACTTGCATTAAACTTACCACCAGAGGTACCATTCTGGATGCCGATCTTAGGTGGAATTTTCGCGATCATCGTTGTAAAACAGGTATTCGGTGGACTAGGACAGAACTTCATGAACCCAGCCCTTGGTGCAAGATGTTTCTTAATGATCTCATTTGCAGCAAGAATGACAACATTTACATATGATGGTGTAACAACAGCAACACCACTTGCTGTTATGGAACAGGGAAAAAGCGTAGATGTTATGAAATCATTCTTAGGATTTATCCCAGGAACGATCGGTGAAACATCTGCATTATTACTGATCATCGGTGGAGCATATTTAGTATTTAAGAAAGTCATCTCTCCGATCATCCCATGTGTTTATGTTGCAGTTGTAGCAATCTTCGTACTGATCTTCGGTGGTCATGGATTTGATCTATCTTACATGGCAGCACAGATCTTCAGTGGTGGATTAATGTTAGGTGCGATCTTCATGGCAACAGACTACGTAACATCTCCAATTACAAAGAACGGAAAGATCATCTATGCGATCGTTCTTGGTATTTTAACTGGATTATTCCGTCTGTTCGGACCAATGGCTGAAGGTGTATCTTACTCTATCATCATTGCCAACTTATTAGTTCCACTGATCGAGAGAGTGACAGTACCAACTCCATTTGGAATCGTAAAAAAAGGAGGTAAGAGCAATGAATAAGAATCTCGTAATGGATTGTATTAAATTATGTGTGATCACATTAATTGCAGGACTCCTTTTAGGTATCGTATATAACGTAACAAAAGCACCGATCGCCGCACAGGAAGAGAAGACAAAACAGGAAGCTTACAAAGCCGTATTCGAAGACGCAGCGAAATTTGATACAGTAAAATTAGATCAGAAAGACGTAGCGGCTGTCTTAAAGAAAAATGATCTTGGACAGAACACAATTTCTGAAGTCGTAAAAGCAGTTGACAAAAACGGAAAAGAACTTGGATATGTATTCTCTGTAACAAACCCAGAAGGATACGGTGGAGATGTAACTTTATCCGTAGGTGTCAGAGATGATGGAACAGTCAATGGTTATGAAACATTATCCATCAGCGAAACAGCTGGTTTAGGTATGAAAGCCAAAGAACCAGAATTTAAGAGTAACTTTAAAAACAAAAAAGCAGACAGATTTGAAGTTGTAAAAGATGGATCTGGTAAGAACGATGATTCTAAAGTAGATGCCATCAGTGGTGCAACGATCACTAGCCGTGCTGTCACAAGTGCAGTTAACAGCTGTGTTGCATATTCAAAGAGCCTGAAGGGAGGTAATTAAACATGAAACCAAATCCAATGGAACGATTGATTAATGGTATCGTAAAAGAAAACCCTACCTTCGTATTAATGTTAGGTATGTGTCCTACATTAGCAGTAACAACATCTGCGATCAACGGTGCAGGAATGGGGCTTTCAACAACAGCCGTATTAATGTTTTCTAACATGATCATTTCCGCATTAAGAAATGTCATCCCTGATCGTGTACGTATCCCAGGATACATCGTAGTTATCGCATCTCTGGTAACGATCGTACAGTTCTTATTACAGGGATATGTTCCAGCAGTTAACGATGCATTAGGATTATATATCCCACTGATCGTAGTAAACTGTATCATCCTTGGACGTGCAGAATCCTTTGCAGCAAAGAATGGACCAATCAACTCCTTCTTTGACGGACTTGGAATGGGACTTGGATTTACAATTGCCCTGACAATTTTAGGAGCATTCCGTGAATTATTAGGAGCAGGACAGATCTTTGGAATGCAGGTAATGCCATCTGCATATGAACCAATCACAATCTTTATTCTGGCACCTGGAGCATTCTTTGTACTTGCATGCTTAGTAGCAATCCAGAATAAAGTTAAGAGCAAAAAACCTCAGAAACCAGGACAGCCACAGACAAGTGGATGTGGAGACTGTGCTCACTGTGGAAACAGTGCTTGTGGTTCCAGAAGCTTTTTTGACACAACTGTAGATGACAAATAAGGAGGATCAGAATGAAAAGTTTATTGTTAATTGCCATCGGCTCAGCCCTGGTAAATAACGTTGTATTAAGCCAGTTCCTTGGTTTATGTCCTTTCCTTGGAGTTTCTAAGAAAGTTGAGACAGCAGCCGGAATGGGTGCAGCCGTTCTCTTCGTTATTACCATCGCATCAGCAGTTACAAATTTAATTTATACATTTTTATTAGTACCAACAGATTTAACATACTTAAATACGATCGTATTTATCCTGGTAATCGCAGCATTAGTACAGTTCGTAGAAATGGTATTAAAGAAATCTATGCCAGCATTATATGAATCTCTGGGAGTATTCCTTCCACTGATCACAACAAACTGTGCAGTTCTTGGTACAGCATTAACAAACGTACAGAACGACTATAGTTTCATCGCCAGCATAGTCAATGGTATTGGTATCTCTGTAGGATTCTTAATTGCCATCGTGATCCTTGCTGGTATCCGTGAAAAGATGGAATACAACAACATCCCAGAATCTTTCAAAGGAATGCCTATCACACTGTTAACAGCAGGATTAATGGCGATCGCATTCTTCGGATTCTCAGGACTTATTTAGGAGGTAAAGAAGATGAATATATCAGCAATTTTACTTGCCATGGTTGTTGTCGGAGGAACCGGTCTGCTTATCGCAATCTTACTGGGAATTGCCTCAGAGAAATTTAAAGTTCCTGTAGACGAGAAGGAAGTGGCTATCCGTGCAGAACTTCCAGGAAATAACTGTGGTGGTTGTGGATACGCAGGTTGTGATGGACTTGCAAAAGCAATCGCAAATGGAGAAGCACCAGTCAATGGCTGTCCAGTTGGTGGAGCAGCAGCCGCTGAAAAGATCAGTGCGATCATGGGTGTTGAAGCCGGAGAATTCGTAAAGAAAGTCGCATTCGTTAAATGTGCCGGAACTTGCGAAAAAGCATCTGACAAATACCAGTATTCTGGAGTTCAGAGCTGTATCGAAGCTATGAACGTACCAGGTGCAGGACCAAAAGGATGCGAATTTGGATGTATGGGATTTGGAAGCTGTGCAGCAGTATGTCCAGAAAATGCGATCTCTATCGTGAACGGAATCGCTCACATCGATGAAGAAGCATGTGTAGGATGTGGAAAATGTGCAGAAACATGTCCAAAATCTTTAATCGACCTTGTACCAGAAAATAAGAAAACAAGAGTACAGTGCAGCTCTAAAGAATTCGGTAAACAGGTAATGTCTGTATGTAAGGCAGGATGTATCGGATGTAAAGCATGTGAAAAAGTATGTAAACTTGGAGCAATTAAGGTTGAAAACAACATTGCACAGATCGATTATGAAAAATGTGTAGGTTGTGGATTATGTGCAGGTAAATGTCCAAAAGGAATCATTACAGGAAAGAAATTAGTTCCTAAGAAACCAGCACCTAAAAAACCAGTAGAAAAGAAAGAAGCTTAATCTTTCTTCATAATGATAATAATAAAGAAGCAGAAGATTCTAGAGATTGGATCTTCTGCTTTTTTCTGCGTCTATTTATCGAAAAAAAGAATACTATTATAATAGGAAGAAAAAGGATTTCCGACATGAAATTTCTCGAACTTCGGCAAAAAGATGTGATCAATTGTAACACAGGTGAATGCTTAGGATTTGTCTTAGACCTCGAATTTGAAATACATACTGGACAGATCTGCTATCTGATCGTGCCCAAAACAACAAAGATGATCCTGTGCCTTGGGAAAAAGAATAAAATCTATAAAATTCCATACAAATGTGTCGTGAGGATCGGAAGAGACACCATTTTAGTCGATATTAATGAAAAAGAATGCCTGAAATAAAAGAAAAGCTTTTATTTCATGGCAAAAAATGATATACTTCAAGCAGAAAAAAACACGGAGGTACAAGAAGATGAGATGCCCATATTGTGGAAGCGAGAATTCCAGAGTCGTAGATTCCAGACCGGCAGAAGACAACAATGCGATCCGTAGAAGAAGACAATGCGATGAATGCGGAAAGCGTTTTACAACTTATGAGAAGATAGAGACAGAACCATTAAGCGTTATCAAGAAAGATAAGACAAGACAGCTTTATGACCGAAGCAAAATAAGAAATGGAATCGTACAATCCTGTCACAAACTTCCAGTCTCCATGGGACAGATCGAAGCAGCGATCGATGAGATCGAGACAAAGATCTACAACATGGGAACAAGAGAAGTGGAGTCATCCGTGATCGGAGAGATGGTCATGGACAAATTAAAAGACTTAAATGAAGTTGCATATGTAAGATTCGCAGCCATCTATCGCGAATTTAAAGATGTGAACACCTTTATGAGTGAATTAAAGAAATTATTGAAATAAGTACGATTGTTTTGAATATACAGTATTGTAAAAATATTACTTTTGTGATAGACTAACCATATCATTTTGAAACCAGCTTCTTTTTTGAGAAGAGAAGGAGTTGAGTACTATTTATCAGGAAGTAATCACAGGAATCGTCAGTGGAGTGAGCGGAAGACTCATCCACGTCGAAGTAGAGATCAGAAATGGCCTGCCATATTTCACCATGGTAGGCTATCTTTCTAAAGAATCCATGGAAGCAAAAGAGCGCGTTGCATCAGCACTACGCTCCATCGGCCATCCCCTGCCATCCATGAAGATCACAGTCAACTTATCCCCAGCCAATATAAGAAAGAATGGAACTGCGTTCGATTTCCCAATCGCCGTGGCTTTTTTAGGGTGTCTGAATTTAATCGATGCAAGCAAATTAGAGGATATCTGCATTATGGGAGAATTAGGGTTAAATGGCAAGATCAGAGGGGTTGGAAACTGTCTTCCAATTGTTTTAGAAGCAAGAAAAAAAGGAATCCATAAGTTTTTTGCGGCAAGGGAAGATGCCAATTCCCTAAGAGGAATGGAAGATATCGAAGTCATATTTATGGATAGCTTACAAGATGTTTTGGACTATTTTCATGGAACGTATCAACAAAGATGCTACATAGATACAACACAATATCAGAAAGAAGAAACAGAAGAAGATTTTAGCGATATCATAGGTCAGAAACATTTAAAAAGAGCGATAGAAATTGCTGTCACTGGAAGACATCATTTACTGATCATTGGATCTCCGGGATCAGGAAAAACAATGGCAGCTAGAAGAATTCCGACAATCCTTCCACCATTATCAAAAGAAGAGAAAATGGAAGTTCAGGCAATCTATGATGCGACAGGAATCCAAAGATATTTAGAAGACAACACTCGTCCATTTCGCCAGCCACATCCAATGATCCCCAAGGCAGCGTTTCTTGGAGGAGGCAAGACACCGACCGCAGGAGAGATCACATTAGCGCATCATGGGATCTTATTTCTGGATGAATTTATGGAATTTAAAACCGAATGTATCGAAGCACTCAGACAGCCACTAGAAGATGGAACGATCGATATCACCAGAAATGGGATCTATCATCAGTTTCCAGCCGATTTTCAACTGATCGCAACGATGAATCCATGTCCTTGCGGTTATGGACTGGAAGACGGGATCTGTCGATGTACCTATCATGAAAAGAAACGTTATCTAAAGAAATTATCAGGGCCGATCCTAGACCGATTTGACATGGTTTTATGTATCAGTAAAAAAGATCACAACTTACAAAAAGCGAAACAAAAAGAAATGGTAGAAACGTCCAGTCAGATCAAAAAACGGATCAAAACAACCATCCAAAGAGAAAAAAATTTACTAAAAAATGATTCCTGCAATGCTATCGGTCAATTAAGCCACATACAGTTAAACAAGATCATTCATTTATCGAAAGAATGCAAAGAGATCTTAGACATTGCCTACCAATCCGGCAAGATCACAAGACGAGGAATGGATAAGATTTTAAAAGTAGCGTTAACAATCATGCTGATGGAAAATGAATCCGAGATCAAACCAATTCACTTAATGGAAGCTATGACTTTTCGAAACACAGATTTTATCAGAGAGGTGCTGGAATATGGAAGATAAATTATACTGGTACTGGCTGTGTGGCAAAGTCATGTTGCCGATCAAGAAACAAAAAGAACTGATGGATATCTTCATTCATCCAAAAGAACTCTATAAGATCACCCCAGAAATCCTAAAGGAACGCATGACAGATCTTGAATACGGTCGTTTCATCAACTCAAGAGATGAATCAATGATTCAGAAAGACTATGAAGCTTTGCATCGTGAAAATATCCGTTTTATTATTCAAAAAGAAGCTGCATATCCGAATCGTTTAAGAAAAATTTATGATGCTCCCTATGGCATCTTTCAAAAAGGCCAGCCATATGAAGAAAAAGAACTGTCAATTGCGATCGTAGGGTCAAGATTTCCGACAACTTACGGCTTTGAAATCTCGAAAAAATTCGCAAAAGAGTTGGCAGAGCAAGGTGTACAGATCATCAGTGGCCTCGCAAGAGGCGTAGATGGGACGGTTCACCGTGAAATAATCGACAAAAAAGGACAAGCTGTTGGAGTTTTAGGATGTGGGATCGATCTCATTTACCCAAAAGAGAATTTTCAGTTATTTTATGACATGTATGCGAATCAGACAGTTATTTCCGAGTACCCGCCAGGCAGTGAACCACTTAAATGGCATTTTCCAGAAAGGAATCGGATCATCAGTGGATTAAGTGATGGAATCCTTGTGACAGAAGCCAGAGAGCGAAGCGGATCACTGATCACAGCGGATTGTGGGCTTGATCAGAATAAAGAAGTATTTGCAGTTCCCGGAATGATTACCAATAAACATTCCAAAGGCTGCCACGGACTCATCAAACAAGGCGCAAAATTGGTTGAAAATGTCGACGATATTTTAACAGAATTTTCAGAATTCACAGGAATTTCACGAAAATTTCCAAAGCTTCATACAAAATCTCTTGCAAAGGCAGAAAAAAGGGTGTATGATATGTTGAGCTTGAAACCGAAACATATTGATGAGATCTTAAGTGCATCCGGTTTTTCTTATGAAGAAGTGATCAAAGCATTATTTCAATTAGAAGCGAAAGGATATATCAAACAGACTCATCAAAATTTATATATCAAAAAAATGTAAATAAGGGGTAATACTATATGCCAAAATATCTAGTTATCGTCGAATCACCGGCGAAAGCAAAAACAATTAAAAAATTCCTGGGCAGAAATTATGAAGTGATTGCGTCCAACGGGCATGTTCGCGATCTGCCAAAGAGTACCTTAGGAATTGATATCGAGAATGACTTTGAACCAAAGTACATTACGATCCGTGGGAAGGGTGAAGTATTAGCAGCTCTTCGTAAAGCAGTAAAGAAAGCAGACAAAGTATACCTCGCGACTGACCCGGACCGTGAAGGAGAAGCCATCTCATGGCATTTATATTACGCATTAAAATTGGAAAATAAGAACTACAGCCGTATCACATTCAATGAGATCACAAAAACAGCGGTCAAAGATTCCATCAAACATGCAAGAGATATCGACATGAACTTAGTCGATGCACAGCAGGCAAGACGTGTCCTAGACCGAATCGTAGGATATCAGATCAGCCCAATTCTTTGGGCAAAGATCAAACGAGGATTAAGTGCTGGACGAGTTCAGTCTGTAGCACTGCGACTCATCTGTGATCGAGAAGAAGAGATCAATTTATTTATTCCACAGGAATACTGGTCGCTCGAAGCCTTATTAGATGTCAAAGGAAGCAAAAAGCCTTTAGAAGCGAAACTTGTTGGAACCAAAGATCAGAAAATGGAGATCCACAGTGAAGAAGAGATGAATGAGATCTTATCCTATTTAAAGGGAAAAGAATTCACAGTAGAAGGGGTAAAAGTTACCGAACGATTAAAGAAAAGCCCACTTCCATTTACAACAAGTACGCTGCAGCAGGATGCATCCAGCAAGTTAAATTTTGCACCACAGAAAACCATGCGTATCGCACAGCAGTTATACGAAGGTGTGAACATCAAAGGACAGGGAACGGTCGGTCTGATCACATACTTACGTACAGACTCCACACGTATCTCTGTGGAAGCTGATGCAGCAGCCAAAGAATATATCAAAGAAGCTTATGGAGCTGAGTTTGTCGGAGAAGGAACTGTCGCAAAGAAAGACGACAAGAAAGTACAGGATGCCCATGAAGCCATCCGCCCAACCTACATGACAAATTCACCAGCAAGCATCAAAGACGAGCTGTCAAGAGATCAGTTCCGTTTATACCAGCTGATCTGGAACCGTTTCATGGCAAGCCGTATGGCACCAGCCAAATACGAAAATACATCTGTAAAGATCGCAGCCGGAGATTACCGTTTTAACGCATCTGCAAGCAAGATCGCTTTCGATGGATTCTTATCCGTATATAACATTAATAATGAAAAATCCGAAGGAAACTTAATGTTAAAATCCATCGATGAGAATACAAAACTTACATTAAATGAACTAGAACCAAAACAGCATTTTACACAACCACCAGCACATTACACAGAAGCATCTCTGGTTAAGACATTAGAGGAATTTGGAATCGGACGACCAAGTACTTATGCGCCAACAATCTCAACGATTACAGCAAGACGTTATGTTGTCAAAGAAAAGAAGAACTTATATGTCACAGAGCTTGGAGAAGCAGTCAACAACATGATGAAGAAAGCATTTGCAAGTATCGTTGATGTGAACTTCACAGCGATGATGGAAGGACTTCTTGATATGGTAGAAGAAGGAAAAGTCCATTGGAAATCCGTCATTGAAAACTTCTATCCAGACTTTGAGATCGCCGTTCAAAATGCTGAGAAAGAATTAGAGAAAGTCAAGATCGAAGACGAAGTAACAGACGTTGTCTGTGATGAATGTGGAAGAAACATGGTTGTCAAATATGGACCATACGGAAAATTCCTTGCATGCCCTGGATTCCCAGAATGCAGAAATACGAAACCACATTTCGAGAAAGTCGGAATCCCATGTCCAATGTGTGGCGGAGAAGTCGTCTTAAAGAAAACGAAAAAAGGAAGAAAATATTACGGATGCGAAAACAATCCGGAATGCGAATTTATGTCATGGCAGAAACCATCCACAGTCAAATGTGAGAAATGCGGAAGCTATATGATCGAAAAAGGAAAGAAGCTGGTATGTTCCAATAAAGAATGTGGATTCGTATGCAGCATGCCAGAAGAAGCAAAAGAGAAAGAAACTTCCGGGGAGTCAGTTTCAGAATAAGGAGATAAAATATAGATGAGTAGTATACAGTTACTAGATAAAACAAGAAAGATCAACAAATTACTTCATAACAATAATTCACAGAAAGTTGTATTTAACGACATCTGTAAAGTCTTAACAGAAGTTATGAATTCCAATGTCCTTGTGATCAGCAAAAAAGGAAAGATCCTAGGAAAAAATGAAGCAGACCACATCGAAGTCCTTCATCAGCTGATCTCAGGAAATGTCAAAGATTATGTTGATTTTTCATTAAATGAAAGACTATTAACGATCCTTTCCACAAATGAAAACGTCAGCCTTTCCACTTTAGGATTTGAGTCAGATATTGACGATTATTATGCGATCATTGCACCAATCGATATCGCAGGGGAAAGATTCGGAACATTATTTATGTACCGCCAGAGGGAAAATTATTCCATTGATGATATTATTTTAGCAGAGTATGGAACAACCGTTGTCGGACTTGAAATGTTAAGATCCGTAAGCGAAGAAGTGGAACAGGAGCGAAGAAAGAAAGGAATCGTAGATTCCGCGATCAGTACTTTATCCTTCACAGAACACAAAGCAGTGCTTCATATTTTAGAAGAATTAGAAGGAAATGAAGGAGTCTTAGTCGCAAGCAAGATTGCAGACAGATTCGGGATCACGAGATCCGTTGTCGTAAACGCATTAAGAAAACTAGAGAGTGCCGGAGTTGTCGAGACAAGATCTTCCGGTATGAAAGGAACCTATATTAAGGTAGTGAATGACTTTATATTTGACGAGATCACAAAGCTTGATTAATTCTTTTATAATTAATGAAAAAGTTCTTGCAAAGAAGGACAAGGTCTGATATACTGTCATAGGTAAAAATAAACACGCTATTGGAATTCTGATAAGTGCCCAAGTGGTTTGTCAGAACGATGAAAATAGCGGAAGCAAAAACTAAAGGAGATTTAAAATGAGCGTTATTTCAATGAAACAGTTACTTGAAGCAGGTGTACATTTCGGACATCAGACAAGAAGATGGAACCCTAAAATGGCACCATACATCTACACAGAGCGTAATGGTATCCATATCATCGACTTACAGAAATCTGTAGGAATGGTTGACGATGCTTACAATGCAGTAAAAGAATGTGTAGCACAGGGTGGAAAGATTCTGTTCGTAGGAACAAAGAAACAGGCTCAGGATTCTATTCAGGCTGAAGCAGAACGTTGTGGAATGTTCTACGTAAACCAGAGATGGTTAGGTGGAATGATGACTAACTTCAAAACAATCGAATCTAGAATCGCTAGACTGAAAAAGATCAAAGAGATGGAAGAAGACGGAACATTTGACGTACTTCCAAAGAAAGAAGTTATCGAACTTAACAAAGAAAAAGACAAATTACAGAAGAACTTAGGTGGAATCGAAGAAATGGGTGGACTTCCAGACATGATCTTCGTTGTAGACCCTAAGAAAGAAAGCATCTGTGTACAGGAAGCACATACTTTAGGAATTCCTCTTGTTGGAATCGCAGATACAAACAGCGATCCTGAAGAATTAGATTATATCATCCCAGGAAACGATGATGCGATCCGTGCAGTAAAACTGATCACATCTGCTATGGCTGATGCAGTTATCGAAGCAAACCAGGGAATCGATGCAGACTCTGAAGAAGTTGCAGAAGACGCTGAATAATTTATTCACACTTTCAATTTAGGAGGAAAAAGAATCATGGCTATCACAGCAGCAATGGTAAAAGAATTAAGAGAAATGACTGGTGCCGGAATGATGGATTGTAAGAAAGCTCTTACAAACACAGACGGAGACATGGACGCAGCAGTTGAATTTTTAAGAGAAAACGGTCTTGCAAAAGCAGCAAAGAAAGCTGGACGTATCGCAGCTGAAGGACTTGTTGCAGTAGCAGTATCTGAAGATGCAAAAGAAGCAGCAATCGTTGAAGTTAACTCTGAAACAGACTTCGTAGCTAAGAATGATACATTCAGAACATATGTAGCAGAAGTAGCTGATCAGGCTCTTACAACAAAAGCAGCTGATATCGAAGGATTCTTAGCAGAAGAATCTAAAGCAGAAGCTGGAAAAACTGTAAAAGAAGCATTAGATGGTAAGATCGCCGTTATCGGAGAAAACTTAAACATCCGTAGATTCGCTAAAGTATCTGCAGCAGACGGATTTGTTGCATCTTACATCCACGCTGGTGGAAAAATCGGTGTATTAGTAGAAGTTGCTACAGACGTAGTTAACGACGAGATCAAAGAGATGGCTAAAAACGTAGCAATGCAGGTTGCAGCTATTTCTCCAAAATACACAAGCAGAGATGAAGTTTCTAAAGATTACATCGAGCATGAAACAGAAATCTTAAAAGTTCAGGCTATGAACGAAAACCCAGACAAACCAGAAAACATCATCGAAAAGATGATCGTTGGACGTCTGAACAAAGAATTAAAAGAAGTATGTCTGTTAGATCAGGCTTATGTTAAAGCTGAAGATGGAAAACAGGCAGTTGGAAAATACGTAGAACAGGTTGCTAAAGCAAACGGAGCTAATGTTACAATCAAAGGATTCGTTCGTTTTGAAACTGGTGAAGGTATTGAAAAGAAAGAAGAAGACTTTGCGGCTGAGGTTGCTGCTCAGTTGAAATAATTGATTGATTCTTTGTTAGAGTTAATTTGATATTTTTTTAGTGAGTATTGAAGGGCATATATCCTTGTTTTGAGGGTGTGTGTCCTTTTTATTATTTGAAAATTTTTAGATTTGAATCAATATGATGGGCACATATCCTCTAATTGGTATGTGTTTCTATTGTGGATAACTTGTTAGTAGAAAGTATATGTATGATCTGGTATACTATATTATAGAAATAAAAAGACCAATGTTTAGAAATTTATTTTCTTAAATTTAATGTATGATGA
>NZ_JAOQJG010000006.1:65213-103311 GCF_025567365.1 Anaerostipes amylophilus
ATCAAACTCCAAAGAAAGATCATACTCCAGAGATCCGTAATAAGAAAGAAGCAACATGTAAAGCAGAAGGATACACAGGAGATACTTACTGTAGTGTTTGTAATAAGAAAATAAGTGCCGGCCAAAAGATTGCAAAGCTTGACCACACTCCTGGGGAATGGGAAATTATTCAGCCGACATGTAAAAAATATGGTATAAAACGCCGAGATTGTATCGTTTGCGGAGCATCACTGGATTTAGAAGTTCTTGAAAAGTTGGATCATACATGGAAACTTACATCTACAACCCCTGCAACGTGTGGTATTGGAGAAATTCAGCATTACAAATGCAGCGTATGTGGAGAAACAAAAGACGTAACATTAGATAACCCATTAAGCCATACATGGGATAGTGGTAAGGTTAGCAAAAAACCAACTTGTACGGAAACAGGAATCAAGACATACACCTGTACAAACTGTGGTACAACGAGAGAAGAAATCATTGAATCTACCGGTCATCTACATAAGGAAACAAAAGATCAGAAAGCAGCGACTTGTACAGAAGATGGATATACCGGTGATATCTATTGCAGTGATTGTGGCACAAAACTGGAATCTGGAACAGTGATCAATAAATTAGGTCATACCTGGGATAACGGAGTTATCACAAAAGAAGCTACGGAAACAGAAGAAGGTGTTAAAACTTATACCTGCAAGACATGTGGAGCAACAAAGACAGAAAAGATTCCAGTTACATCCCACCATTGGGATCAGGGAACGATCACAAAGAAAGCAACTTGTACAGAAAACGGAGAAAAAACGTATCATTGTACGGATGCAGACTGTGATAAAACATATGTAGAAACGATTCCTGCCACTGGGCATCAGCATACAGAAGTCCGCGATAAAAAAGAAGTAACTTGTGAAGAAGATGGTTACACAGGTGACACTTATTGCAAGGATTGTGGTCAGCTGATCAGTAAAGGAGCAGTAGTGAAAGCCACTGGACATTCTTGGGATAGTGGAAAAGTAACCGAAGCTGCGACTTGTAAGAAAGAAGGAACAAAAACCTACACCTGCAAGAACTGTGGAGAAACAAAAACAGAATCCATTCCTAAGACAGAACATCAGTGGAACGATGGAGAAATTACAAAAGAGGCTACCTGTGCAGAAGAAGGAGTGAAGACTTATACATGCAGCATTTGTAAAGATACAAAGGCAGAAGTGATTCCAAAGAAAGAACACAGCTTCGATGAAGGAAAGATCCAGAAAGAAGCTACTTGTGAAAAAGATGGTTCTAAGACATACACTTGTGCAGACTGCAAAGGAACAAAGACAGAGACGATTCCAGCGACTGGACACAAGTTTGATTCCTGGAAGACTGTAAAAGCCCAGAGTATCTACAGCGGAGCTGTACAGGAACGTATCTGTAATGCCTGTGGTAAAAAAGAAACCAGAGTTATTGGAAGCAAGTTAAAACCTGTTTTGAAAGTCAATGCATCATTCTTAAAGCTGAAACGCAAACAGTCAACAAAGAAATTTGTGGTAAGCAGACTTGCAAAAGGGGATTTCGTAAAGACTTGGACAAGCAGCAACAAGAAGATTGTGAAAATTTCTGGAAGTAAAAACGGAACATGCACGATCAAAGCCGGAAATAAAACGGGAAAAGCAAAGATCACGATCACACTGGCAAGTGGACTGAAAAAGACAATAAATGTTACGGTTCAGAAAAACGCTGTTACTTGCACATCCATTAAAAATGTACCAAAGAAGCTGAATCTAAAGCGTAAGAAATCTTATCAGCTAAGACCAGTGATCGAACCGATCACTTGCACACAAAAGGTAAAATACAAAACATCCAACAAAAAGATTGCTAAGGTCAATTCAAAAGGAAAGATCACAGCTGTCAAAAAAGGAACAGCAAAGATTACGATCAGTGTTGGTAAGAAAAAGATGGTGTGCAAGGTTGTAGTTAAATAGCAAAAAGAAGCAAGATATAGAATAAGAAGCACCAGAACGTAATCATTGGTGCTTCTTGTTTATTTTTTGTGTGTTTATAGATAGATTAGCCAAAAGGCTAAAAACATACACAACAGGGAAATAAATACACATATGGGTAGCAAACGTTTTTGTACCAAAGCAGTTATATAAAGTGGAATTAAGATTATTAACAGTATTCTTACCAATCGGATAATCCCATACTTTAATAGTAACTTAAATGCCCAGTTTGCAATGGATATAATAAATTTTTTTAACATCGTGTAGTCTCCTTTCAAAATTCAATTATTACAATGTAAATATGAAAGATGACAGGAAGAATAACTGCCACGAAATTTGCAATTAATATCATCTTCTTTACATAGAACGTATGTTCCTGTATAATGCCATTATGAGGTGATGATATGTTAGATGTAAAAGAACTAGAAAAAACAAAGCTGGTAAATATAGTTGGAGAAATTCCAGACGTAAGGTTACAGATCTTAGAGTGTAACGGTGACATTAAAGAATTTAGATTAAGAGAAATGAAGATTGCAGGAGCAAGAACAGAAATAGACAAGTCAAATCGAGAATACTATTGTGTTTATTACAAAGGAGTTGTAGAAATATTAAATCGATTTCATATAAACAGCTATAAGAAAATATTTAAGTATGTTGTGAAAAATAAGAAATGGTTTATATGCGGAGAGTACAATGATATAATGAAAGCACATAAAAATTAAAAGCAGAGAGGGAATAACAATGTTTTTAGAAAATGAATTTTATTTGATGAATAAAGACGATAAAATATTAAAATTTACCTGCGATAATTCTCCTCTTGGTGTAAGTTTTCAGGAAGAAGAATCATATTTAGAAATAAGACCATATGGATATGATGGAATTGGTTCATGGATCAGTCAAAGACAAGCTCCGAAGCATCGACAATATATTGCAGATCTTTTAAGAATGTGTGGCTGCTATAATTTGGATGGCTTCATAAGAGTTACACATGCATTATCCTTAAATGATACATTCTGGATCAAACCAATAGATAGTTCTTTAAAATGGAAAAATGTATCACTGTATGAGAATCAGTTCGATGAAACAATTGCTAAAATTGCATTTGAAGGTGGATTATATGGAAAAGAATTTACAACAACATCACCAGAGTTTGGCACATCAGGAAGTTTTGCAAAATGCTGGGTAAAAGAAGATGATGGAATCTATCTTTTAAAGCGAGGCAGCGAAGGAGCAAGAAATGCAGGATTAGAACCATATTCGGAAATGTATTCATCTCAAATTGCCAAAATAATCTGTAGAGATGCAGTAGCATATGATGTCGAAAAATACCATAATAAAATAGCATCCAAATGTAAGTTGTTTACATCTGAACAAGAAGGCTATGTACCTATTACAAAATTTTTTGGAAAGCTTGTTTCAGTAAAAGATATTTTGGGAAAATTTCAAGAATACAATTGTGAGGAAGACTTCCGAAGAATGATAGTCTTGGATGCATTAATATTAAATACAGATCGACATATGGGTAATTATGGTTTTATGGTAGATAATAGAACCATGCAAATAAAAAGAATGGCACCAATGTTTGATCATAATCAGGCACTTCTTCCATATGCAGAGCAGGAAGATTTTCAAAATCTTGATCTTTATTTAGCTTCACGGCCAACACAGATCGGAGAAGATTTTAATGAGATTGCTAATGCACTGTTAACTCCAGAGATCCGTAGTGATCTGAAGAACTTAAGAGGATTTAAGTTTGAAAAAAATGGAGAATTTGATCTTCCGGAAAATCGACTGGAGCAACTAAATAAATTAATCGATCGACAAATTGATGGGATTCTTGAATGTAAGCGTTTATATATTCCAACGAATGAATATGAAAAAGCTAGATATGAGCAAGAACAGTATAATGATAAATTACCTTCAGATTCGTATGAAATAGAAGACGAACTGGAGATATAAAAGATAATGACAGGAGCTATCTTAGGTAAAAGTAAAGATAGCTCCTGCTTGTTGTTGTAAAACAAAGTAACTTATGTTCCCAAGGAACATAAGTCGAAATATAAAAATCCCCTTCTCGAACGGTTCCCTAGGGAACCCCTTTTTTCTCCAACCACCGTATTCAAATATTCACCTCACTTTCCATTGATTGCTTTGTTCTATTTACTTTCTAAGTCCTCACTTATCAGGTTTGCTAATGTGCATCATAGCAGATAACTATACCATTGCAAGGGACGTTCCTTAATGCTCACAAGCAGTGCTTGTTCCGCTTACCACTTATCCCCTTGCAATGGTATAGTTATCTGCTATTTAAAATGCACGCAAACCCGAAAGATAAGTGAAGACTCAGAAAATAAATGGAACAAAGCAATCAATGGAAAGTGAGGTGACTATAGACGTGAAACGATTGTTTCCGAAAAACAAAATACGCTCCCCGTGCAGAAAAAGATCAGATCTTGAAAATAAATATTTTCAGGTCTGGAGATAATGAACCAAATGATTTAAATGATTATTATAAGGAGAAAAGAAAATGACAAAAAACGATATTATCAATGAATTAAATGAGATGGGATATAAAGTGAAAGAACAATATGTCATGAAAAATGGAGTTAAGATGCTTGGAATTAGTATTATTGATTCTGACAGATATATGATACCAGTATTTTATGCAGAAGATATAATAATGAAAGCAGAGCAAACAGGAGCAACAGTAAAAGATATTGTAAATGAAATGCTTCAAATTCATAATGATGCAGTACGTGAAAGTGAAGAATTAAATAAACCATTATACTTTAATAGAGAGGAGTTTCTGAAACGAATTTATGTAGGAGTTCAAAAAGAAAGTACGGAAGATATCATAAAAAGTAAGACAGAATTTGATGGGATTGAAAAATATTTGTTTTTGAGAATTGAAGGATTAAATGGTTTAATTGGTTCAGCAAAAATTTATAAAAGAATGTTAGAAAATGCAGATGTTGAGGAATCTGAAGCATGGAAAATAGCAGAAGAAAATGTAAGGAAAGAAACACAACTTGTAGAAATATTAGCACCCCCAACAATGCTTGAAGATGAAAATGAAATGTTTATAATTTCAAATAAATTATATTATAGAGGGGCATCAGCAGTATTGGACAAAAAAGTGATGAAAGCTTTTTCAGAAATGGTAGGTACAAAGAAAATCATGGTACTTCCATCTTCTATCCATGAAATGATTTTACTTCCATATCATGAAAGTGAATATGATGTGGAGATATGTTCCGAGATTGTTAAAATTACAAATGAAAATGAAGTAGAGCCAACAGAACAATTGGCGGACAGAGCATATATTATTGAAGTCTAATATAACTTATGTTCCTAGGGAACATAAGTAGAAATGTAAATTAAAGCTATCCAATGGAATTATAAAATTGATTCCATTGGATAGAAAAGAGATATTGTTTGCTTAAAAAGTAAGTTATGATATCATAGAATCATAAGAAATATAATTATGATATTTATGGTAATATTGTCAAAAGAAAGGGAAAGGAATGAATATAGAAATATATCAAAAATTATGTGCTGAATCAAAAATTCTTTGGACACAACATTGTTTACAACGAATGCAGGAGAGAGATATTAGTCGGGCTGATGTAAAAAATGGAATTGCAACGGGTGAAATTATAGAAGATTATCCAGAGGATTATCCCAATCCTAGTTGTTTGATTTTTGGATATAATGTAAAAGGACGTATTTTGCATATTGTTGCAGGCTGTGATAATATAAATATATACATTATCACGGTATATTATCCAGATACAAAGAAATTTGAAGATGATTTAAAGACTCGAAGAAAGAGGTGAGAAATATGTGTATGTATTGTAAAAATAGCACAACTGTAAATAGTACAACTACACATGTCGTAAATTATAAAAACTGTATTATCGTGATTAAAAACGTTCCATGCCTTGAGTGCGAGCAGTGTGGAGAAAAGTATTATACAGATGATGTTGCTGAACGTCTTGAAGTAATTGTTGACATGGCTAAGAAATTAATGCAAGAAATAGCTGTTATTGATTATCCACAAGTGGCTTGATGTAATCAAATATTGGTAGATAAATATTAAAAGGGTCTTCATGATATGGAAATATATTATGAAGACTTTTTTAGTTACTTTGAATTTTTAGGGAACAAAGGAGACTTATGTTCCTAGGGAACATAAGTTGAAAATATAAATATCCCCTTCTCGAACGGTTCCCCAGGGAACCCCCTTTTTTCTCCAACCATCGTATTCAAATATTCACTTCACTTTCCATTGATTGCTTTGTGTATATTATGGAGATTCTGACTGGGATGGACCATTGTGCCTTACAGATATGTTAAAAATCCCAGATAAAATAAAACCGCTGGTATCAGATTATAAAATGAACTTGGTAGAGATTAAAAAAAGTAACACCATGAAATTCCATAATGATGATGTAAATATGGTTTTTGATTTAAGCCGTTCTATTTATGAAAGGAATTATGATAAAATAAATAGAGTATATAAAGACTGTGCGATACCAACAGAAATTGGATTGGTTATCGGTGCAATTACAGAATCTCAAGAACTCATTAATCAGGCTTTAGAAATTGAAAAAAGAATGGGAGGTCAGATGAATATGTGTACAGCGTTAGAAGAATTAAAAAAAGAAGGAATTCAAGAGGGTGAGATTAAAGGTACAATTAAGATGTCAAAGAAATTCAATGTTAGTAAAGATGATACAATGAAAAATATCATAAATGAATTTTCGCTTACGAAAGATAAAGCACAAGAGTATATAGAAAAATATTGGTAAAGAAATATTAAAAACAAAGTCGTAATGATACGGAAATATATATCATTACGACTTTGTTGAAAAACTTTGGTTCCTCGGGAACATAAGTTATAAATAGTTCTGAAAATGGAGAAAAGGCACCCATATAATGGATGCCATGACATTTATAATAATATTATAAATGAATTAATTAAGATGTATTTAATTATAAAAGATATTTAGAAATTTGTCAATAAATTGTTTATCAGAAAAACTGTTAAAAATTAACATTTGTTCCCCAGGAATCAAAGTGTTTTTATTTATTTTCTGAAAAATAGGATAGTAGATTTTCTTTTCAATAATCAATAAAAATGGGACTTATGTTCCCGAGGAACATAAGTAGAATTATATCCCCTTTTCGAACGGTTCCCCAAGGGTCCCCTTTTTATCTCCAACCATCCAGTTATTGAATTTCTCCAATCATAAATAATCTATTTGCTTTCTGAGTCTATGCTTATATACGGCTTTGCTTTGTGCATCATAGCAGATAACTATACAGTTACAAGGGACGTTCCTTAATGCTCACAAGCGGTGCTTGTTCCGCTTACCACTTATCCCCTTGCAACTGTATAGTTATCTGCTATTTAAGATGCACGCAAACCCGATATAAGCAAATAGATTATTTACGAAAGGAGAAAAGATACAAAAACAAGTGTTTCCGAAAAAAGAAAACGCCACCTCTAAAGCTTCAGATTTTGAAAGCAAATAGGGGTCAAACCGTAAGTTTATAACAAATAATTAAAGATGTTGGAAGGAGAAGGAAATGAACAATTTAATTTTAACTACAAAAGGAAAATTGAAAATTAAGCAATATATTGAAATATGTAAGAAAAAAAAGAAAAGAATATTGGAATTAGGATTGGATACAGCAGAAAAAACCAAAATAAGATCACTCACGGATATTTATATAGAATTAAATGTTGATCCTTATGTTATAGATGCAGAAGGTGTAACTTACTCATTTTATATTACAGATCATATATGCGAGAAATTATCGTTAACTCTCAATATTGATTATGTAAAAGGTATCAATATTGATTATCTAAAAAGTATCAGCATTGGAGTTAGGGAAAAAACAAAAATGGTTAATACGAATATAGTATGATACCTGTAGAGGATTATTTAGAAATTGTATCAGCACAATATGGATTTGATAGTTATGAAGATTTGAAAAAAGCAGGATATGATATAGAAATATAAATTAGAAGAAAATTTATAGGGGCTGTCGCAGTAAGCGGCGGTCTCTTTAATTCCCTGGGAACAAAAGTGAATTTCTAAATTCACATGCTGCGACAGCAGGATTTTCTTTCCAATGATCGTGCCACTTTGCTTCTCAAAGTGGAAATTTAAATTCGAAGAATTTAAAGCAAGCATCCTATTTGTCCGACGACAAATAGAGCTTGTTGGTGCACATCCCCAAACCCCTTGAATATATGGGAAGTATCCCAAACCCTCTGAATTATAGTAAGATATCAAAAAGAAAAGTAAGGCTTACTTTGATTCCTTGGGAATCAAAGTGAAATAGTTAATAATATAAAAACCTCTAAAATAGAAAAAGTAACTAATTAATTGTTAATCTAATTTTGGAGGTATAAATGAATAACAACACAAAAGAATATGGATACATAAGAGTATCAAGCAAAACACAGAACGTAGCTAGACAAATTAAAATGATAAAGGAAAGAGGAATACCAGATGAAAGAATTTATATTGATAAGATGTCAGGTAAGAATTTTGAAAGAAAAGAATATAAAAAGCTAATAGCAATTTTGGATTCAGAATCCGTTTTGTATATTCCAGAAATTGATCGTCTGGGAAGAAATTATGAGGAAATTTTAGAACAATGGAGAATCATCACGAAAGAAATAAGAGCGGCAATTGTTGTATTGGATATGCCATTATTAGATACACGAAATAAAGATAAAGATTTGATGGGAACATTTATAGCAGATTTAGTATTACAGATTCTAAGCTACGTTGCAGAAACTGAACGAATTAAAATTAAAGAAAGACAGCGACAAGGAATTGATGCAGCCCTAGAACGTGGAGTAGCATTTGGCCGACCAGAGCGAGAAGTTCCGGACAATTTTTATCCGATGGTACAGTTATGGATAAAGAAAAAGGTTACGATAAGAAAAGCAGCCGAATTATGTAATATGCCAAGATCAACATTTTATGCGAAAGCAAGAAAGATAAAAGAAGCTTGTTGAAACAACTTATGTTCCCAGGGAATCAAAGTAAATGAAAGAGAGCCAAAACGTTTCTGTTTTGGCTCTCGGAAATACTATTATGAAAGTACAAAAATCCCAAAAACTGTACTTTTAGAAATTTTGCAAAATATTGTCTTTTTTGTAAAAATACATTGATTTTTTGCACTTTCTAGTGTATTATATTAATAAATAAATTTGTCCTGAAAAGTACACTTTTTAGGACAAATGGGACATTGATAATAGAATAGTTGCATGAATTACATATGAATGAAACTTCGGCATGGCTGTTGCGTACAGGTGTCGCTCCCGATCAGAATCGGCAGATATAACCGCATGGTGTTTTTAGAAAGTTGATGATACATGTAGGATATATGAAGGAGTTGAACAGAATATAATTGATACTCTTGGTTTGTGTAACCGAAAAAATTTTAATATAGGAAAGCAAATAAAAAATTGTTTTCTTCCTTATATTAAAATGGCTGTGCTATCGGCCTAATACGGGCAATAAAAATTTAATCAACTTGAATCGTTGAAAAAACATTTCTTATTTAAAATTGATTGTATACGATAAATAAGGAATGTTTTTTTGCTGTTCAAAAATATCTATGAATGACTGGAGGTGCAACTATGATTGCAGAGCGGAAAGAAAAAAATGTGTATCTTGAATTGGAAGATAAACCATTGCTTACACTAAAAGAATTTTGCGTATATCTTGGAATTGGTCAAACAAAAGCCAGAGAATTGATAAAATCAAAAGATTGCACGTTTTCTTTAAAGATAGGAAATAGATGGTATATAAACAAAAGACTATTAGATAAGTGGCTATCTAAAAAAACATTAAAGAAGTAGAACAGGAATCATAAATATGGTATATTGATTAAGTTAGAACCATAAGATGATTCGCTAAAGGAGGATCTCTAATGGGAAAAAGCATAAATGGAGAAGATTTAGGTAAAGGATATTATCAAAAAGCTAACGGACTGTATTATGCAAAAAAGGGAGTTGCAGGTGAAGAGATTTATGATTCTGATATGAATCTGGAACAACTGAAACGCAGGGTCAATAAAAGAATAAAAATCATAAAAGAAGGTCCAGGAGTTATTTTTAAGAATGCAACTTTAAATGAATGGTTCATGTGGTGGTATGAAAAATATAAAGCACCGCGGCTTGCAGAACAGAGTGCAGTAGGAGTCCTATCAAAATATAAAAATATAATGGCAGAACATTTTGGTGATTCAAGATTAAAGCTGATCACTGAATTGGATGTTATCGATTTTTTAGAAGCTTGGACAAAAAATCCTACACATGCTGTAAATTCTATGAATACTTGCCTAGGATATATGAATGATTGTTTTGAAAAAGCAATTGATTATAACCTTATAAAATTTAATCCATTTAAAGATAAAAAGATTAATGAAAAACGATGTATTCAAAAGAGGAAAGATAAAGAATTTTCTTATCAGTACTTATCTAAAAGCGATCAAGAAATACTATTGCAGTATTTTTATGAAAATAATCATTGGTATTATGCGATGCTATATGTAGCATTATATACAGGAATGCGAGTTGGCGAAGTCGGAGGATTACAATGGAAGGACATAGATTTTGAGAAAAAAATAATTTATATTCGCAGAGCATTAGTAAATTTTTATGCTGATGGAAAAAAGAGATTGTTTTTGTCATCAACTAAAACAGAGAATTCCGTGAGGATAATTCCCTTTGTGAAAGATGTTGGTGTTATTTTAGAAAAATGGTATGAAATCAGTAAGGATTTTTTGAAAAGGCAGAAGATCAATGGATATTGGAAAGGCAATGAAGAGGAATTTGGAGATTTAGTATTCACAACTAAATTGGGAACACCAGTAACCAGATATCAATTTGAAAAAATACTAAACAATTTTGAAAAGTCTTATAATAAGGAAGAGAAATTGTTATCAACGATTGAACAAAGGATTCCAATGTATTTTCCACACTCATATCCTCATATGTTACGACATACTTTCTGCACATACTTGATTAAAGCAGGAATTGATGTTAAAATAGTACAGCGTCTTATGGGACATAAACATTTATCAACTACATTAGAAGTTTACTATCATGTTCAAGAATCTGATATGTTCGATGAGATAGAAGTGTTTAATAAGAGGGAGGTTGATACTTTGAAGACATCTTACATTAATATGTTATATACAAAGACATCGTAAGATCTTCAATGAGAAGTTTAATGTTTGTAAAGATTGAATAATTGAATATATCAGATATAATATATTTGACCAGGCCGAAAGCGGTTTAGGTATGCTTATAAATTGATTTCAAATATAATGAAGAAAAAAACTTCAACGATTCAAGTTGGTTTTACTATAAATTGTTGTAAGTAAGAGAGTTTAGCTAGAAAAGATAGCAAAACAGTTGAAATAAACCTTTTAAGCAAATTCTTTTGCGAACTTTCATAGAGAACCGCATAAAATGGAGTTTTTTCTTAGATAAATTAGATATGGTGAAGAAATTGGCGAAACTACCAAAATATCGCCAATTATCGCCGTATATCATAAGCTATCAAACAGTGAAGATTTAGTTCTTCACTGAAACTTCAATAAAATTTTATATTGTACAAGTGTAAACTACAACGTAAACTTCAACAGGGTTAAATAAGACTGTTGTTGAAGAATATTTGTATTTAGATCATCTTGGGTTCTGACATTAAGGCATATATCAATTTAGATATGTGCCTTTTTTAATACTCAAAACTGGCTGTGCTATCGGCCATATACGGGCTCCTCAATGTTTAAGATTAGGGAATCGGTAATCATACATTATTTAATTTATATCGTTTTTTACTAGATACTCCCCAAATAGTATAAGATTCCCTAATCTTCCCCCTTATAAAATTGTTAGTAATTATAAATTAAATAAATATAAAGGAGTTCACTATGAAAGAAAAAGTAATTGCAATCGTAAATCAAAAAGGTGGCGTAGCAAAAACAACGACAACATTAAATCTAGGTGCAGAGTTGGCCAAGGCGGGGGAAAAAGTGCTATTGGTCGATTTTGATCCACAATCTTCACTTACTATCGCATTAGGGCAGTTTGATGAAAACATTTCATCCATTGCTGATCTCATGCAGTTAGAGATTGAAGATAAAGAATTATTAGATAAAGAAGATATTATGATTGATATCTATGGAATGGATTTGCTTCCTGGAAGTATTGTGTTAGCTTCCACGGAGCTTTTTTTGATTAATGCTACATGTAGAGAACAGATTTTAAAAACAGTCTTGGCAAAGTATAAGAAATATTATGATTATATTTTGGTTGATTGTGGACCTTCTCTTGGAATGTTGACAATCAATGCATTAACAGCTGCGGACAGTGTGATTATTCCGGTAGAGGCTGAATATCTATCTGCAAAAGGTATGGAATTATTATTAAGATCTGTTGCCATGACAAAACGAAAGTTAAATCCAGGATTAAAAATTGATGGAATCTTGATTACCAGAGTTGATAAAAGAAATAATTTGTCAAGAAAGATCATTCAAATGGTTCGAGATGCTTATGAAAGCTTGAATATCTTTGAAAGTCAGATTCCAGAAAGAATTGCTGTAGGAAAATCTCTTAGTAAGCATGAATTAGTAGGAGAATTTGAAAAAAATTCAGATGCAGCGATCGCATATAAGAAATTAGCACAGGAGGTATTAGCAAAATGACAGAGAAAGAGAAGTTAAAACCATTAAATGAATTATTTGGTGTGGATGATATCGAGGATACACGAGATAAAGTAACCGAAATTCAGATCAGTCATCTAAAGGATTATCATAAAGGAAATTTGGGAGAAAACAGATATTCAAAGCAGGATTTGCAAGATCTTGTGGAATCTATAAAAGTTAATGGAATTATTCAGCCATTGGTTGTTAGACCATTAGAAAATGAAGATTATGAAATTATCTTAGGTCATCATAGAAGAGATGCAGCTTTGCTTGCAGGATTGGACAGGGTTCCTTGTCTGATCAATGATGATATGGATGATGATGTGGCCGAAATAGTTTTTATGGATTCCAATTTACAGCATGGATTTGAAAAGATGTCTCATTCAGAGAAAGCAGAATTAATTTATCGTAGAAATGAAGCATTAAAGAGACAGGGAAGACGTACTGATTTAAATCCAGATGATGAGACAAAGAGTGTAGATGAAGAATTCCATTTAAGCAGGAGTTCAATTCAAAGATATTTAAGAATCTATAAACTGTCAGACGAATTAAAACAAAAACTGGATGATGGAAAGATTGGAGTAAAGATTGCTGTTGATTTATCATTTATTTCAGAAGATTGTCAAAGATTTATTTCAGATTTGATTAATAATGAAGATTTAAAAATAGACAAAAAGATGTCTGAAAAGATGAAAAAAGTAGCAGAGAGAAATGCTTTAGATGAAAATACAATACTTAAGATCATCAATGGAAAAGAAGATGATAAAGAAAAAACTGAAAAAACAAAGTCAAAAAAGAAAGCAATAAAAGTAAGTAAAAAAGTTTTGGAGAAATACTTTATTCCAGAGCAGGATCAGAAAGAAATAGATAAGGTAATTGATGAAGCATTAAAGTTGTATTATGGAAGTGATAATGCGGAAGAATCATAGAGAATCGTTTCTAATGAAAGGAAACTAAAAGAATGAGAAGAAGAGCAATGACAGTTACTATGGCAGCATTTTTTGCAGCCATGATGCTTTTTAGTGATGTTGAGATATTTGCAGATCAGGAATCGTCAACAGAAGTAACTACGGAAACTCAAGTAACAACAACAGAGCAAGTACACACGACAGAGACAAAAGCTGACAATTCAAAAGAAAAACCAGAGACAAATAAAAGAAAAGAGACTAAAAAGAAGGAAGGAAAAGAAAAAAAGAATTCACACAAGAAAGTCCGTTCAAAGAAAAAAAGGACAGAAACTAAAAAGAAAATATATAAAAAAGAAGAGATAACTTCCCAAAATTCATTTACAAAAGACCAGAAAGGTCAAAAAGAATATTTGGGGAGTTATTTCTATTTTAATCAAGCAGATGCTATGTGGAATCATAACAATTTGTCATTGCATTCTTCAGGCTGCGGTCCAACAGCGGTTGCAGTCTGTATTTCAAACTTAACACATCAATGGGTTACACCGGTAGATACAGCTTCATGGGCTGAAAAGAATGGATATTATTCTGTTTCGGGTTCATTACACAGTGCAATACCAGCAATGGCAAATCACTGGGGACTTGAATGTAAAGGATTATATAAAAATAAGATTCAGATAGAAAAAGCTTTAAAGTCTGGTCATATGGTAGTAGGACTTATGGGATCAGGATATTTTACAAAGAAAGGACATTTCATAACATTGTTAGGAATGGATAAATCCGGGAAAGTAGAAGTTGCTGATGTCGGAAGCAGATCCAGATCACAGAAGAAATATGAGCTTTCTTTTATTATAGAAAATTCAAAATCAGCAGATGCAGGAGGTCCATTCTGGGAAATCTGGAATCGTAAAGAAGATAAAAAAAGTAAGAAAAAGCAAAATAAAACGACTGATCGGATTCTAAAGAAGCAAGAGATAATCCAAAGATTTTATGCAGACTTACAATCAGATTTAACAGAATTTGAAAGAGAGATTCCTATGGAAGAATTATTATTAGGAGTAAAAGATCAGACTTTTCAAAGTCACTCAAGTAAAATTAATCGTCATTTAAGGAATCTAGGTAAGCAGTTAAATGATGAAAAGCTTGTAAAGATTAGTGAAACATATAGTTTTGGAATGGATGGAATACCTGTATACGATGAAAAAACTTGTTTTTCTGTTCCGACTTATTTAGAAGGATATTGTAATTATTGATAAGAAAGATGGTGATTAGAGGAAATATGAGAGTTATAACAGTGATTAAAATATTAGTAGCAGGTATTTTTGGATTCCTTATAGCTAAAATTTTAGATGATATAGCTAATTATATTCAGAGGAAAGATGTGAATAAGCAATCTGTTTTTTTGGCAATGGTTATTGGTGTGACGATTTGTTTTTGGTGTATCATTTTTTTAATAATGTGGGGAATGCCCATTGTGAAAAAAATAATATTAAGATTTTGAGAGGAGGATAAATGTGTTACATATTCCACAAAAAGATATTGAATGGTATACAAGAAGACCAGGATACTATGAGATGGTACAAGAAAATTTAAAAAAATTAAATGATACTTTAGGTGATATTGATATGACAGAAGATCAAGAAAAAACTTGGGTATGGTTGGCAGGAAATGAAGCTAGAACAATAGACAATATAATTAAAGTAATAGAAAAGTTAAAGCAAGATCAGAAAGAATTATATGAGGGAGGTAAGAAAAATACAGAATCAAGAAATAATAATGCGTAAGGTTGGCAAATTGTGACTTTTATATTTGTGATAGGATGTTTAGTATAGTAAGTTTTTTTCAAAGTACTTGTTATAGGACACCTTCTATGATAGGATAAAGTTGTAAAAAATGATTAAATAATTAAAAGAAATGGGGAAAACAATATGAGAAAGATTAAGAAAAGTGCAGTAGTTGCAATGGCATTGTTTTTTTCAATGACCATGATTCCAACAAATGTCGATGCAGCGAGTAAGAAATTAAAAGTCAACACAGTGTATGACACGACAACAAAGGTAAAAGGAAAGACAAAAAAACGTTATAAAGTCAAATTAAAAGTTGGAAAGAAAACATATACAGCAAAAGCAAATAAAAAAGGAAAATTTCAGATCAGGATTCCAAAACAAAAACCAGGAAAGAAATTAGTAATTAAGGTATACCGCAAGAATAAATATTACACTAAGAAAAAGATTTATGTAATTGCAAAGAAACCAGTGATTAAACGTTTTTCTATGAATTCAAAAACAATAACAGGTTATACAAGAAAGAAGTATAGTGTTGTTGTCAGAATGAATAAGAAAACATACAAGGTGACAACTAATAAAAATTCTGGAAAATTTACTGTGAAGATGAAAGAAAAAGCTGGAAAGAATACAGTAAATATTAGAATTTATAAAAATAAGAAGCTTGTGAAATCATTGAATAAGAAAGCATATGATATAAAAAATGATCAGCAAAATTCTAAACCAGTTCAGATGCCGCCAGATAAGGAAAGTCAGATAGATCTTGATCAGTTAAATAAGGATTTGGAAACAGCTGCTAAACAAAAGAAGTATGTGTCTCGATATGATTTAAAAGATGATGGTTATATTAATAATTATCAGTGGTTTGTAGCCTATCAAGATGATAAGTATCCGAAAAAAGGTGAGGAATGGTTATCAATTGGGAATTTATCATATTTTATGGATACAGATGCAAATGGAGATCAGGCTTCAATTAAAGCTCTGCATGGCATAACACTTTATGGAAATGTCGGGGTAGGAAAGATGTCAAATGTGAAAGAACCTACAAAAGATGATTATGACTTTAAGTTGGAGTCTGGTGAAACAAAAGTATACTATGGAAAAGATTACGATTACAAAGAAATTCCTGACTATAATTTATATTATAAAGTAAGGGGATATAAAGATGGAAAATTAATTATTATGCAGAATAGTAAGCTATATTTACTGGGACTTAAAGGTTGGTATTAATATTAGCAAATAATTAAGGCAAAGTAAGAGAATATTTACTTTGTCTTTTTTTATTGTGAAAATTTAGAGAAAGGAGTATATATGTGCAGGATCAGAAATCCATGTTATAAAATAGAAAGACCTTATCGGCACCGTAAGGTGCTTTTTTTAATGAAAGAATATGAGGAGACGATTTATGAGAGAAAAATATTGGAAAGGAATTTTAAATCTATGCAGACGTGTAACAGTATATCTGCTTACGATGATCTTGACGTTGTCAGGATTGATAAGTCAAACAACACCTACTTTCGTTCAAGCGGCTGCTGTGGATACCAGTAAAGCAGTAAAAATAAAGCAAGGAACAACCGAAGGAGGTAATTGGGTAAAGAATAGTAATGGTAAACATAGATATTCGTCTTACGCAGATAAAAAGAACAAGGCTCTAAAGGTTGATGCAAGCTATGGATTCCGAATTCAAAAAACAAAACAAACAAAAGTAACAGTAGTAAAAGGAACTGCTTGTGCAGCTCCATCAAAGTATAAGGATAGAGAATTAACGCTTGAAACCTGGTTAAAGAACTACAAGTGGTTTAAGACAGCGAATAACACGGCAAATAATATCCAGATTAAGATCAGTAATCTAAAGTTATTTCAATGTAACGCAGATGGCTCTAATGGTCGTTGGATCACATTAGACCTTGTTCGTACTGTAACCGGAATTGCTAAGTGGAAAAGTCAAAATGGCTATGTGGCATTAGGGACAGGAATCACAGATGTTGCTTATATAGGAATCAGTGAGATGACGGTAAAATCACAGTTTTACCAGGCAGGAACAACAACTCCAGTAACAGTTAAAACAAATGTTTCTCTAACAGATATTGACGCTTGTCAGTATGTTGGTGTGAAAGCAGGAAATTTGGCAGGAGAATATGTTTCCAGAGATACACATTTAGCTTACATGAAAACAAGTGGTGGATTTAGTATTTATGCTGAAAAAGATAACAAACTTGCAGAGAATGATGCCTGGTCAACAGCAGCATTTATTTTTTCTGGTAATAACTTTGTCTATAAGTTTGGCCGTATGGACAAACGCCCCGGTGATGATAGTTCCAGCTGGGGACCAACACGAGTTCAACAGTATGTGGGAACAGGACAGGTTATGACAACATTCAAACTTTCCAATCCAGTCAAAACTGTCAGTGATTCTAATGAAACAAATGTGAAGCAAAATACAGTAGATCATTTGGCTGAAAACTGGACTTACTCTGTAGAGCAGCCAGTACCAGATGGAACACCGGAGAATTTCTATTATGACAGTTTTGCTTTTGAAGATCAGGTTGAAAGCTGTATGAAGATTAACAGTGTCAAAGTAGAAGCAGACAATGCAAATGCAGTAACTAAGGATGTCACAAACATGTTTACCATCACACAGACAGGTAATAAAGTTGTTGCAAAGCTGAAGAATCCGAAAAATGCAGCTTTTTATAATAACACAATCTACCGTTTGAAGATTAATGTAAAGATGAATATTCCAGACGATGTGACAGAGGAACAGCTTGAAGCACTGAAGGCTACATGGAAAGAACATGGACACTATTCAGAGACAGCAAAAACGATCACTATGAACAATAGTGCAAAAACAATCATTGATGGTACAAATCTTCCATCGAATGAAGTGAAAACAATCATCAAAGGACCTGAAAAAACTGTTTCAGATGCAGATGAAACCAATGTAGTGAAAAATACAATCAGAGATCTTGGAAGCAGTTGGACTTATTCTGTAAAACAGAAGATTGCACAAAATGCTACAGAGAAATACAAGAGTTTTGTATTCAAAGATAGTATTGAAAGCTGTATGAAGATCAATAGTGTAAAAGTAAAAACAGACAATGGAGCTGATGTATCAAGTTGGTTTGATATTGTAACAGCTGCAAATGAAGTCAAAGCGACACTGAAAGATCCGACAAAAGATGATTTTTATAAGAATGCTGCATACAGTCTCGAAATCAATGTAAAGATGGATGTTCCAGACAATGTGACAGAGGAACAGCTTGAAACATTGAAAACTACATGGAAAGAACATGGACATTATTCAGAAGATCAGAAGACGATCAAAGAGGATAATACAGCGATTGTTGAGATCAATGGAATCAACATGATTACCAATAAGCCGGAAACACTTGTTGAATTATCTACAACAGAAAATGGAGATCCTGGATTAAATGTCAAGAAAACTGTAAATCGTTATGAAAACGAAGTGAATGATACGGTTCATTACACAGTAAAAGCATACAATTCCAATAAGAATGCTGATACAGCATATTTTACGATCAAAGATACAAGTTTACCAGACAGCATGGTCTTTGATTTTTCTAGTATCAAAGTCAGTGGAATTGACAAAGCAAATTATATGATTGAACAGTCAGGAAATGGATGGGTATTAAAATCAAAAGGAAATTATGCACTTCCATATGGAAAAGTGATTACAGTGGAGTATGATGCAAAAGCATTAGTAGCTTCAAATGGAACAGTGGTTGATAATACAGCAAGTGCTGCAGCCGCAGGAATTCCAGAAAAAGAAGATACAAAACAAGTATATATTAACAGTCCAAAAGTAGATGTTGAAAAAGTTGCACCAAAGCAAAAATTTAAAGTCGGTGATACAGTTCCATATACTGTTACAATCACAAATCGTAATCCTGGTACATTTATGAGGGATCTAGTACTGAAAGATCTTGTCAAGACAGAAGGACTTGAAATTAAGGAAGGTACTGTAAAGGTAATTTCTGATGGACAGGACATTACGAAAGATTTAGATATTAAATATGAAGAAGGTGGAAAAGGATTTACGATCAATACAGCATATAATTTAAAAAATGCCGATATACCATGTATTAAAATTGAGCCATATTCAAGTCTAAAGAATCTGACAGATAAATTGGAAGTGACTTATGATGCGATTATAACAGATAAAGCAGCGTTAGATGGACAGTTAGATAACAATTTTACCGCTCCGGCAACAAAGAATACGAATGGAGATGTAATTAAAGATGATCCACAGATTCCTTCTGGTGGTGGAGAAGATGACGAAGACATTACAATTCAATCACCAGTTTTGGCCGTTGAAAAGAAATCTGACAAGAAACAATATGAGGTAGGACAGACAGGTAAATATACTCTTAAGATCAAGCAGACAAGAGAAGGACTTACAGCAAAAAATGTTGTAATTACAGATCAGTTTGTACAGGAAAAGGGTATGAAATATGATCAGAAGAGTATGCTTGTAAAGCTGAATGGAAAAGATGTTACAAAAGACTGCAAGGTGGAATTTACAGATAACAGTTTTAAGATTACAACCGGCAAGGATTTATCTGATAAAGACAATATGGAAGTAAGCTATGATGTATTCTTTGATGAAATTGGAGAATATACAAACACAGTGGTGGCCACAGCAGATAATACGAACATGGATCAGGCTACAAATGTTGTCGATGTGAAAGAAGCAACACCAGAATTAACAATTAACAAATCCTCTGATAAAAAAGAATATGCAGTGGGTAACACTGGAAAGTATACACTGATTGTCAATCAGAAAAATAAATATGCAACAGCAAGAAATGTGATCATCAAGGACAAGTTTGACAGTAATACAGTTGATATTGATGCTGACAGTGTAAAAGTTGAATTAAATGGATCAGATATCACAAATGATTGTAAGATTGTTTCAAATGGAACATATTTTGCAATCGAGACAGGAAAGAACATGACATCGGATGATGAAATGAAAGTTACCTATGATGCTGTCTATAAGAAGATTGGGACTTATAAGAATACAGCAACAACGCAGGGAGACAATGCAAAAGAAGTATCTGATGATAATTCTGTTAAGGTTGTAAAACAGGATGTTGATATGAGAAAAGATGCTGATAAGAAACAATATAAAGTAGGAGACATGGTAAATTATAGTATTACGGTTTCTCTGAAAAAAGAAAATTCGGTATCAAAAAATGTTGTGATCAAAGATAAGATTCCTACAGGTCTGGAATTACAGACAAGTAGTATAAAGGTAACAGGAATTTCTGATTACACAATTAAAACATCAGGTAATAAATTAGAAGTGAAGATTCCAAGTCTGAAGTATGGTGAAAAAGTAATTGTTACTTATAAAGCGAAAGTTTTAAAATCAGCTGAAGGAAAGACACTAATTAATAAGGCGACGGTAAATGGTGAAGGAATTCACGATGGAAATTCACAGGCTAAGATTAAAGTTGCAAAAACTCCAGTAACAAAAAGTAATAACAGCGTAACATCTCCGAAGACAGGAGATAATGCAAATATGCCATTATATATCGCAGTTATGATTGCTGCACTGGCAGGAGCAGTTGTGATTTTCTTAAAAAGAAGAAAATTAAAGAAATAATAAAATGGATACTTTTATATACCACAAACATAAAAGAAACCATGACGCATAAGAAACGTAAGTAGTAAATAATAGCTGAAGAAGAGGTTGCCGTAGGGCAGCCTCTTCAATTTTGAAATAAGAAAAGTGCAGAAATCATTCTGTATTTTTCTTATTCCAAAAGAAAATAAAAATGGAAAGGATGGTAAGTAGAAATGGAAAAGATGATATTGATTACTCAAGATGATGAAGTAGAAGAATTAGAATATCCTCCCAAAGATGATTGGGAACAATTAAAAAAATACATAGGAAACGGATGTCGTTTGATGCAGCATGTTCAACCAGTGAGATTATATACGGAAATTGGAGCGGGACATGTAATTAATAGATATGAACCTGGAGAAAAGGTAAGCATGATGGTAGATGAAGAATTTTTATTTAATCCAAAGGCAAAATTAAATAAAATTGCTTCATACTTATACAAGACAGACATTCACGGAGAGGTGATTTTAGGAAACGTACTGATCGTTGGAGAAAAATATGAAAATGATGAAATAAGTTTATGTGGACTTTCAGATAAACAATTTCATATTATTTTTCCGCAACTGAAGAAAATAGAAGAACACTTAAAGAAAGAGGGGAGAGTATGAGAAGAAAAAGATTTTCAAGAGAACAGATTTTAGAAGCTGATTTAAGAGATATTTTAGACGTGGCAAAAGAATTAAATTTACCATTGGAAAGAAAAAGAAATACATATAAAGTATCAGGATATGGTGGTTTATATATTACACCTGAAAAAAATGCTTTCAATTGTTTTTCTGCAAATCTTGGAAATGCAAACAATTATGGTGGTGGTCCGATACAGTTAGTGATGTTCATTCAAGGCTGTACGTTCATTGAAGCGGTATCTTATCTTTTAGGAATTAGAGGTCTTGATACATATAAGAGAGAACCGGTGAAAAAAGAAACCGTAGAATTTTCTCTTCCGGAGAGAGCTGAAAGTTTCCGGCATATTTATGCGTATCTTATAAAAACTAGAAAGATCGATCGTTGGGTAGTCGATAAGTTTATAGAGAAAAAAATGTTGTATGAAAATAGGTATCACAGCTGTGTATTTGTCGGTTATGACTACGAAGGTGTTCCAAGACAGTGTGTAATCAGGGGTACAATGACGAATAAGCCATTTAAAGGAGAAGTGCAGGGAAGTGATAAAAGATTTGCAGTTCATTTACCAGGAGAAAGTAAAATATTGCATGTGTACGAAGCTCCGATAGATTTAATGAGTTATTTAACACTTTATCCAGAAGCAATTAAAGATCATCATGTTGCACTTTGCTGTCTGGCAGATACAGCATTAAAAGAATATCTGAAGCATTATGATATTCAGAAAATATTTTTACATCTTGATAATGACAAATGGGGACGGGAACAGACTAAGAAATTAAGGGATTGTTATGGTTCAAAGTATGATGTTTGGGATGAGGCTCCATTTAATGGCTATAAAGATTTTAATGAGCAATTAGTAGGTAAAAATCCATGAAAGACAGAAGAAAAACAATCCGAATGAGTAAGGAAGAAGAAAAACGTGTTCTCTTGTCATTAGAAGATACAGGGTTGAATTTTTCAGATTATGTAAGAAAAGCAATCAACGATCATCCAGTGATTGTAATTTCTGGAATCAGAGATTTACACATGCAGGTTGCAAAAATTGGGAACAATCTAAATCAGCTGACAATGCTTGCTCATGAAGGACGAATTACAAGTGTCAATCTGGCCGAATGTTTAGAAATGTTGCAGTTAACATATGACAAATTAAATGAGATCAGTGAGGTGATAAATAATCATGGCAACCGTGACCCAGGCACAGGATAAAGCAGGAAAATATATGAAATACAATACAAAGAGCAAAATGAATTATATTCTGCATTACGTGCATAATCCAGAAAAAACAGATCAAGAATTGCAGGGTGGTACGTTTCTGATGAATACATCTGATCCGGATAAGATATACAAAGAGTTTATGCTGACGAAGGGATTATGGGGAAAAGCCCAGGAAGGAAAAAGAATGTGTATGCATTATATACAATCTTTCAAGCCTGGAGAGGTTACACCGAAACTGGCCAAACAGATTGCAGATGAATTTGTAAAGCAAAAAAATTTTGAAGGATTTCAAATATCATATGCAGTACACACGGATAGAGATCATATCCATACACATTTTATTGTAAATACGGTAAATGTAGACGATGGACATAAATGGCAGTTGGCAGATTTGAAGATTTTAAGACGTGTTTCGGATCGATTATGCAAGGAGCATAATCTTTCAATTCTTCCAGAAAAAGAAGTAGTAAGGAATAAGTCACCAGCAGAAAAAAACGCAGAAATGAATGGGACAAGTTGGAAAAAAGAAACCCAATTGGCCGTAGATGCAGCACTCGATATTGCAGAAGATCATATGGAATTTTTTTCGCTGATGAATAAACAAGGATACCAGGTAAGATGGAGACATAAAGAAAAATATGTATTATTTACGAACCCATACGGTAAAAAAATGAGAAACAAGATTTTTGAAAATCCTGAAAATTATACGAAAGAAGCAATGCGAAAAAGATTTATGGACAATTACAGAAAACATTGGAAGAAAGATCCAGATAAATTAAAATGGCCTATGAGTTTTAAAACAGAAACATTTTTTATTGTTGGGAATGCAGCTTATAAAGCAACGTCGAAAGAAGAATTTATTGAATTAATGGGACAGCAAGGATATCATGTACGATGGGATGACAATCATAAATATATTTCCTTTTTTAAGGAAGGGCATCAGTCGATTAGTAATAAATCTTTTTATCCTCAAGAAGCTTACACAAAAGAGGCCTTGGAAGAAAAATTCAAAAAAAATAAAAAAAGATTAAAAGAGATTTGTTCTGGAAAATATGAGGCAAAAGATATTGGAGAATTGCAGAAATTGGATAGATTGTTTTTGCTTTTTTCAATCATAGAGGGATTCAAAGGTAATTCATATCCACATCAGACAAATTTACAAGAGTATTCTGCGAGAGCTATTGATGAATGGCAGAGAGAAGAAGAAAAGGGACATGGAATGGATTGGGAAAGATAGAAAGAAGGTGTTTATTTGACAAAAGAAAAAAGTGACAGTAGTTTTCTGAAAAAAATTATATTTAGGGTATTAATAATTGCAGTTGCAGTATCTATATTATTGTATATTAGTTCATTTGCAGCAATTTTTTTGGATAGTGTATTAAAAGATCCAGAGCATATAAGGTTTTTTACAAATCCATTTGTAATGAAACAATATACTTTAAATCATGAACAGGTAAAAATGTTTACACTGTTCTTTTTTATTATTCTGATTTTAGGAATTATAACATTATCAGTTAGTAACACTTCAGCATTTAAGGTTGATACTATTGAAATTACACCACAAATTCACACGCCTGCACCGTCAGGTCATGGCCAACATGGTACAGCGAAATGGCTGAATAAGAAAGATTTTGATAAAGTATTTGATTCAGTTATTATTGATTCAAAAAAACTAATGGAAGGAAAAGAACATATCCCTGCAGGTGGATTAGTAATTGGAAAAGAAGATATCAAAAAATCCTTTTTCTCAAGGAAAATAAAAGAAAAAATATATCTGATTACAAAAGATTTACATGCACTTATTATTGGAGCAACACGAAGTGGTAAGACAAGAAATGTGGTTATAGAAACGATAACTATGCTGATACTTGCTGGAGAGAATGTTTTTATACCAGATTTGAAGGGAGAAATAAGAGATTATACGGAAGATACAGCCAAAAGGTGCGGATATGAGACGATTTGTATTAATTTTATAAATCCTTATGAGTCAGACCGAAAAAATTTTCTTGAACCAATAGTTCAGGCACTCCGAAGGAAAGATATATCTCGAGCAATTGAAGAAACATGGAGTCTGGTAAGTCAGCTAGTAGGAGAACCACCAGAGCATGGTGATAAGCTTTGGAATGATGGAGAAGCAGCGACGTTAGCGGCATCAATTATGGCTGTTTGCTATGATAATCAGGATCATCCAGAATATCAAAACTTGACCAACGTGTTTTATTTTATCACTGAAATGTGTTCAGAATATCGAGGAGCCCTGCCTTTACAATTTTATATCGATTCTCTTCCAGAGGATCATCCAGCAAAGATCTTGTTAGCAGCGACAAAGGTTGCAGCTATGCGAACAAGATCTTCTTTTTATGTATCAGCAATTATGACATTGAAATTATTGACAATTCCTGCGATTAACCAAATGACGAATGCTAGTGATTTTGACATTGAAAAGCTGATAGAAGAAGGAAAGAAAGTAATCGTTTATCTTTGTCTGCCAGCAAGAGACAAAACATATTTCCCATTGGCGAGTCTGGTACTTCGTCAATTATCAGATCAAATTGATTACTTAGCAGATGCAAAGTATGGTGGACGTATTCCAAAAAGATGGACATTTGTAGACGATGAAATTGGAAACTTTACCAAGATTACGAATATGAGACAACAAACATCATTTGGAACAGGAAAAGGAATTCGTCATTTTATGTTTATTCAGTCTTATGCACAGTTGGATGATGTATACGGTGAAAAGGTTTCGCAGATTATTCAGGATAATGCGGATATTAAAATATATCTTCGCAGTCCGAATCCAGCTACTAAGAAGAAAATTTCAGAAGATCTTGGAAATTATACAACACGATCTTATTCTAAAAGCAGTAATACTCCATCAGGAACATTTACGAAAAGTGGAAGTGATGGAGAAAGTTCTAATCTCATGGGCAGACCTTTATTGTATCCAGATGAAGTTGGAAAGTTACAAAGACCTTATTCATTAGTTATGTCAGATTCAGATCCGGCAATTATGTATGCTCCAGACTTATCAAAATATTCTATGAATGAATTTCTTGGAATGGGAGATGAAGAACACAATAATCAATTACGAAGGAGAAAGGCAGAAGAACATAGAAAGAATGAACGTCCTCATAATGTGAAAATGGAGCTTTGGGGAATTTGGGATGTATGGAAGAAGCGTATTGATGCAGAAATCTTAAAACAACAGTTAGAAAAAGCAGCCAAGGCTGCAGCGAAGGAAAATAATAAAGGCAAATAGGAGGTATGTATTATGAAAAAAACAGTAAGAAAACAGATGATAGTAGTTGCATTGAGTTTATTAATTGTAACAGGTATATGTGGAAATGGAACAAATGAAATCAAGGCTTCCAATTCCTTAACAAATAAGACTGCTGTAACAAAAATAGCAAAAGCAAAAAAGAAAACACGAAAACCTATTACAGTCAAACATTATCAAACTGTAAAAAAGGGAAAAACTTTTTTTGTTGGAATTGATTATCTGGGATTTTGTCCAGATACATATAAATGGAAAAGCAGTAATCCAAAGGTTGCTACAGTAACAAAAAGAGAGTATAAATCAGGTGATCACAAAGTACATGCTAAGAGAAAAGGAAAGGCTACGATTAGTTGTGTTGTGAAAAGAACATATGGACATTGGGTAAAAGGTGATGTTCATAAATGGGTTATTACTGTTAAATAATAAGTTTTCTAAGGAGATTAAAATGAAAAACAAATTAAACAAACTGAAAAATAAACTAGGTGTAATTGTATTTAATATAATGATTTGTTTTTGTATGGCAGAAAATTATGTGTTTGCTGGTGGAATAGGAAAAACAAAATTATTTACAGGTACAATTCAATTATTTAAGGATTTGAGAACGCCACTAATTAGTGTTGCTACAGGAATTGCAATAGTTATGATCATTATTAATCTGATTCGTATAAAAATATCAGATGAGATGGATTCAAAGATTTACACAAAAAAAATCAAAAATATAATAATAGCTCTTATACTAGTAGTATCTGTAGTGGCCCTTATACCAGTTATTCTTTCTTATTTTAAGTAGTAAACAGAGAGGAGTTTTATGGTAAGTGGATTAATAAGTAGTTTTTTAGAAGATCTTGTGAAAGATGCAGTTGAACAGTTAAATAAATTTTTGGTAGATCTATTGGATATTGCGTTAAACTGCCAAAATTATATAACAAATAAACATTTGATCAAGGGATTAGATTTTAATAAAATAAATGCGGTAATTGTAAAGTATGCAATTGGATTACTGATTTTAAAATTCGCATTCAAAGGATTTCAGATTTACATACTACAGTCGGATGGAGATCCAGATCACGATCCAGTTACAATCCTGACAGGATTTTTTGAAGCAGTGGCAATATCTGTGACATTCTTAGGATTATATACACCATTGGTTAATATCTTTAAAACATTTACAAAAGAAATTCTGAAAGCCATGGGAAGCAAAGAAGAAATCGATGCAATTTCAAGTCAACTGATTGTATCTTTGATTGGAGCAGGAATTACAACCTTACTATTAGTACTTGTATTCGTTATTATAGTTATATTTTTGTATGTAAAATTGATTATGAATGGAGCTGAGTTAATGGTCTTAAAATTTGCAATTCCTCTAACATCGGTTGGATTGATGGACTCGGATGGAGGTTCATTTAAGGTTGCCGGAAAGAAATTTTTGCAGATAGGATTTGCAAGTTCTCTTCAAATTATATTATTGCGTTTTGCCATGGCATTGTTATTTACGAAACATCCAATATGGGCGATTGCGTTTGGTGCATTAGCATTAAGAGGTCCACAGCTTGTGCAGGATTATTTATTTATCCGACAAGGAGGTGGGGGAATGTCTAGTAAGGTACAAGCATTAGCAAATATAAAGAGAATATTTAGATAATAACAAGGAGGATTTAAATGAAAACAATAACAGAATTGATAAAAGCAATTATGTTATTAATAAATGCTGGTGGCATAGCTAGAATTATGATACTAATTATGAACATCATAGCTGATCCAGATACGATTAAGCAGAATCTTCTTCGAATCAGAAATGTGGTTATATTCATGGTTTTTACGATACTAATTTACAGTTTAAAAGATGCAGTGCTGGAATATTTTAAATAATGACAGCAGAGCCATAAAAGTTAGAAAGGAGAAAACAGATGGAGCAAAAAAATCAAGGAGATTTATACATACCGGCATATGTGACAGCTAAGCATGAATATTTTCCCGGATTTGGAAAAAAGGAATTATATATTACCATTTTCATGTCAGCATTTATCATTTTTTTTTCAATTATAATCTATGGAATTGTAAGAGATTTGTCGATTCCAATCTTAACAGTTCTGATAGGAATTCCAGCATGTGCAGGATTTAATACTAGGATTGAAGGTAATATTTCGATGAGACTGTTTATAATGCTTTTTATTGCTTATTTAAAAGAGCAACAGATATATTTATATAGATATATAGATGAGTGGAAGGTAGAAGAATGATCTTATTTTTAATATCAAGCGATTTAGAACATGTTGGAAAAGAATTAGATATCCTTCATCGTAATTACATCAAATGGAATTGTAATCTTTCGGATTTTTTGAAAAAGGAATATGTAAATATTGATACAATGAAGCCTGATACGATCGTGATCGATCAGGCAGCAATTGAAGATTCTAATGATCTGATGGAATTTCAAAAAAGCTTTTCTGACATAAAGATTGTTTTTATTTTAAGACATGAAGGCAGTTTTCAGAGTACAGATCAGATAGAAATTGTAAATTATGATGATAATATCCTGTCATCATTAAAAAAAGTATTAGAAATTCCAGAAAAAGAGGAGCAGCCTGAAGAACAAGAAGAAATGCAGATAGGCTTTCTATCGAAAAATAGAATCGATGCAGTATTAGTTGCTTTAAGCTTTACAAAGGAATTATCTCGAAGAGAGAAAAATATCTGCTATTGTGAAATATCGAAAGATCCACAGCTTCCCAGAATTGCAGAGGAATATAAACTTTCAAAAATAGAAGAAATTTATAAATGGAATGGCATTTCATTTATGTGTAATGTGGCGAATGATGCTTTTTATACAGTCTGTTCTTTTTGCAATCAGGATCAAGTTAAAAAAATGTTTGAGTGCTGTAAAATTCAAATATTCATTGAGCATAATGACAATGAATATGTATTACATTATAAAGACAGGGATATACAGATTCAGATTGAAAATCCGTTTCAAGAGCAGCATGCACAAGAATTTCAGAAATTACTAGGAACAGATTTTTTAATATACATAAAAGAAGAAACAGAAACTAAGGAAGAATCTTCGAATGATTTGATATCCGAGATTCAGGAAGAAGAAAAGCAGAATAAAAAGAAAAATAGAATCGATCGATTAAAAAAAGCAGGATTTGGAATGATCTTGCTTTTTTTGATTGTATTCATTGGAGTTGGCGTTTCATTGATTGTATTGAATAAAAATGCAGAAAAGAAAAAACAGCATTTAAAAAAGGAAGTACAACAGGAAACGAGAACAACTCATGCAACGACACAAACAGTGACAGAAAAAGAAATAAAGAAAGAAGTAACAGTAAAAAAGACGAAAAAGAAAAGTCAAAAAAAGCTTACTACAAGTACAGTAAAAAGACAAACTGTGACGACACGAAGAAGATATACAACAACACAAAGGCAGAGAAGTACAAGAAGATCTGTACGAAAAACAAGTCGTAGAAGAACAACAACAGCGAAAAAACATGCAACAACCAAACGATCGAAGAGTACAACTCAAAAAAAGAAAAAAAAAGAAACGTTCAATATGGAATATAAAGTTGAATAAGAAGGTGGAGAAAATAAATGATCAGGGAAGAAAACAAGTATAAAGGAGAATGTAAGAATGTTAGACAATACGATCAAAGTAAGGATTACAAATGAGGAATTATACAGATTGGGATTTGAAAAGGTTATTTACAACGGAAAAGAATATGTTGATAAATCACCACTTTTTTTGGATTCAACATGTCCGTTATCCCAAGCTTATTATGAGTTAGCCGCCCGTAAAGCTTACCGTCAGCAGAAAGTATATGAAGCAAGAAAAGAAAAAGAGAAAATGAAGAGAAAGAGGAAGTAATGCATGAAGAAAAAAGAGAAGAAAAAGAAACTTACGAAAGAGCAGGAAACAGCACAAAAGTTTACGAATGTTCGAAATATTCAAAATAACTTTTTATACACGAATGATGATTATGCCATTGGATATATAAAAATATTGCCAGTAAGTGTTGGCTTATTTTCACACCGTGAAAAACAGACATTAGTAAAGCAATTAACGTCAGAGATGTCAGGAGAGAAAGAACCTTTTCATTTTCTGGCAATATCTCGGCCAGTCGATATGCAGCCGTTGCTGGAGTACTATGATATCTTGAGAAATCAAGTTACAGATCCTTATCGAAGAGAGCTCTTAAGAAAAGAAATGGAAAATTTATCAGATTTTATCTTTGGAGAAGAAATTGTGGAGAGGCAGTTTTTCTTCTATATATCTATGAAATTAACAGAAGATGTAGAAAAGGACTTAAAAAAGAGAGTGCATGATTTTGCAGAACATTTTGAAACAGTAGGAATTAAAACGGAAATCTTAAAGAATTCAGATATTATCAGGTTATGTAATCTTGTAAACAATCCAGCAGTAATTTCTTTAGAAGATGAAGATACGAAACCAACGATACCAATATTAAAAGGAGTACAATAATGGCTAAAAAAAAGAAGATAGAGGAAAATGCTTCATTATTAAATATCATATCACCAATAGCCATGAAATTTGAAGCGAATCAATTCATACTGGGTGAGAACTATTGTAAAGGATATGGAGCAATTAAATATCCACCAAACCCAGACTATGGCTGGTTGACACGTATCACAAATATTCCATCTACAATGGTTTCTTTTACTTTTACACCGAACAATGGTGAGATTTTAGAAAACATTAATAAGAACGTAACAATGTTGCTAGGTCAGGCAAATTCTGAAAAGGAACCGTTGAAAAAACAGCGTGCCAAAAAAGGTGCTGACGATGGAATCAATCTGTTACGGCAGATCGATGAGAATGGAGAAAGTGTAGGAGAATTGGCAGGTACATTAATTCCACTGGCATCAGATAAAGAAACATTGAAAAAGGTGGAACAAAAGATGAGGGGAACGTGTGCTATGGCCAATTTAAAGGTACGGCCATTAACTTTGATGCAAAAACACGCAATGCAGCATGTCGCACCATTCTATACGGATACACCATTGATTCATGAAGTAAGTAACAGGGTTATGCCACTTCGAAGTTTTGTTGGAGGATTTCCATTTTCCAGTTCAGGACTTAATGATAACGCTGGATGTTATATTGCAAAGGATGCAGATGGTGGTTTGGTGGTTTTAGATGTATGGTTACGTGAAAATGACAGAACAAATAGTAATTTTGTAATTATGGGTGTTCCTGGGACAGGAAAAAGTGCAAGTACAAAGGATCTAACTATTTCATTATTTATGCTTGGTACAAAATTTATATTCATTGATCCAGAGGGTGAATATAAAGATTTATGTAGGAATCTGGGTGGAAATTGGTTAGATGCAGGTGGAGGTGCGAGATCGCGAGTAAACCCATTACAGATTATGCCAATTCCAAGAAATGATGTTCCAGATGAAACAGAACCGGGAATTACAGATTACTATGATAAAGAAGATGATGGAAATGGACTTGGAGATCTGGCTTTATATATTAAACATTTAGAGGTGTTTTTCTCAATATATCTGCCGTCTTTAACTGATAAGCATAAGGCAGTTCTAAAAATGACATTGATTGATCTGTATAAGGATTTTAGAATTGATTGGAATACAGATGCATCAAAATTAAGACCAGAAGATTTCCCTATTATGTCAGATTTGTATAACAAATTGAAAGAAAAACAGAAGCTATATAAGGAACAAAAAGACACTAAGGTAGATATTTATGAAGATCTTGTTCTATATTTAGAAGATGCTGCAAATGGAGCTGATGCTGCATTATGGAATGGTCCAACTACATTAGAAACTAACAGTAATATTACAGTATTAGATACATATTCTCTGCAATCAACATCAGACAATGTGAAACGTGCACAATATTTCTTATTGCAAACGTGGTCATGGAATATCATGAGTAAAGATCGAACTGAAAAAGTAATGCTCGTTTGTGATGAAGCATATCTGATGATCGATCCAGATGTACCACAATCGTTAGTATTCTTAAGAAATGTAGCAAAACGAGACAGAAAGTACGAAGCAGGATTGATTATTATCAGTCATAGTGTGGTCGATTTTTTGGACCCAAAGGTTAAGATGTATGGACAGGCATTGCTTGATACTCCATGTTACAAGATTTTGTTTGGAACCGATGGAAAGAATCTGGAAGAAACGAGTAAATTGTATAACTTGACAGAAGCAGAAAGAGAACTTCTGGAAAGCAAAAGAAGAGGCCATGCTTTATTCATGGTAGGTTCCAAACGACTACATGTAAAATTTGATATTCCGGACTACAAGTGGGAGTATTTTGGAAAAGCAGGTGGTCGATAGTGCTTGAGAGATACTTATTGATGAGCTTTTTTGACGAAGAAAGAAGAAAGAGGCTCTTGATTATTGTATTAGCACCGATCATCTTTTTTCTTGTGATATTCATGTCTGTTGCTGGACTTGGAACAACTGCCGGAACTGCAGCCTCTCCATTATCAAGGGAAGTCGAAAAATGGAGACCCACTGTAAATAAATATTGCAGTCAATATAAAATTGGAGAATATACGGATTTGGCATTAGCATTAATGCAGGCTGAATCAGGTGGATGCGAACCCGATCCCATGCAGGCTGCCGAAGGTGCGTATGGTCTGTATTGTTTAAAAACAAAGAACAATGGTGGCGGACACAGTCACAGTCCGAATGGAATTCCTTCAGGACATGCAGAATGCAGCATTAATGCAGGTGTTCAGGAATTAAGAGATGCGTTGAAAAAAGCATCGGTAGAAAGTCCATATGACATCGATCATATAAAAGTTGCAATCCAGGGATACAACTATGGGATGGATCGCTGGATCAGTTGGATTAAGAAACATGGTGGAAAATATACGTTAGCACTTAGCAAACAATATAGTGATACGATGATGCCGGCAGGTGCGAAGGGAACACCAAATCATGCAGAAAAAGTAATGAAATACTATTCAATCGCAACAGGAGATTCTTCAGCAGAAATTTCCTTGTTAGATGGAAATTGCGGTCTGAAGGTTGTTTACTACAATCAGGGCGATGCAGCCTGGCGATCCCTTCCTTACAGCACAAGTACGATTGGAAAGTCGGGATGCGGACCTACATCTGCAGCCATTTGTATATCAACGTTATCTGGAAAGAAGGTAACTCCAAGACAGACATGCGAATGGGCAGGCAAAAATGGATATTATGTGTCTGGAGCAGGAAGCAAGCATGATGTAATTCCGGCATTAGCTAAAAAATACAAGTTAAAATGCAAAGGTGTAGGAAAAAATAAAAGTGAAATTGTTAGTGCCTTGAAATCAAAGAAACTTGTAATTGCGATTATGTCCCATGGTCACTTTACAAAAGGTGGTCATTTTATTGTTTTGACAGGCATCAAAAATGGAAAAATAACAGTCGCAGACTGCGGATCACGAGAGAGAACTAAGAAAACCTGGAGTTTGGATCTGATTGTAAATGAATCAAATGGAAGTGCAAGTGCAGGGGGTCCATTTTGGGTAATATCAAAGTAAGGAGGAGAACGGAATGGATTATAAAAAAAGACAATTGGTTTCCATGGTGGTTGCCGCAATTGCAATGGTGATTGTAATTATTCTGGCAATTATCGCAAATCAGCCGAGAAAGTCAGATCACAAAAGAACAAGAAATAACGCAACAGTAACGACAACGGAGCAAATAAAAGAAACGGAGACTACCGAAACGACAACAGAAGAAGTAACGGAAGCACCCACAGATACATCTGACTGGGAAATGCAGCCGGCAGAAGAAGATACACCAGATACCGGAGAAAGAATTAAAGATTAATTAAGATAAACAGGAGAAGATAGTATGGAAATGTTCACAAGCTTTCAGAAAGTTATGGCTGATCCAGACATTACAACAGCTGGAAAAAGTGTATTTCTGAATCTTTTAAGCCGTATGGACAAAAAAGGGTATTGTTATCCGGCCGTAAATACGATGGAAAAAGAAATCGGATTTTGTGAACGTACCATTCAAAGACAAACAAATGCATTAGCGGAAAAAGGATACATTGTAAAAGCAGAGCAGAAAGCAATGGGAAAACAATTTACCAATCGATACTATCTAACTCCAGAGGAACAAAGAGAGTTTTTTTTCAATGATAATGATATAAAACAGTGGATTCAGGAAGAGGAAGTATTTCAGGAATTCTTAAAAAAAGAGGAAGTTATAGTCTCTATTGAATACAAGTATCTCTGTCTTCAGATTTTATATCGAAGTATGAAAATGAACAAATATGAGAAATTATTACTCGGATATTTGATCATGCGTGCAGATAAAGAAGCTTTTACATATTTTTCAATCGAAAGATTAGCTGCAACATTAAGAATTCCATTTTATAAGACTCGCAGAGCATTGAAAACACTGATATACAGGAAACTACTTCATATTTCACAAAAGATCATTCATGGAGAATGCGTGATGTTTGTCAGGATATGTTTGGAGAAATTTAATCTTGGCCAGTTTGTGAAAAGATGTTACAGAGTTATCCGACATGTATACAATATGACACAAATTAGAATTGAGCATTTTATGGTGGAAGTTGAGATGATAAATACCTGGAAGGTGCTAAAAAAGAAGTATTGTGACAATCAAATTTTACGAAAATTACAACAGATTCAGGAACTTGATCGGCACGTTCTTATTTAGGTAGAAATGAATGTCACCCTAAGAAGACAATAGTAATTTAAATAAAATATATCATTGGAAAAAACAATATTATATACACTCTAGATATCTATAGTATTTACAGGGAGGTGAGCAAATGAGAAATCATAACCAGGATTTGAAAGTTCAGGATATTACATGGATTCAGAAAATGATTGCAGGTCCGGAAGAAGCAGATGGACTTGATTGGGTCGATGAAGATGAATTGACAGGTGAAGAAATCAAAGATATCAGTCAATTGTCAGCATTTGGAGTCACAGAACAGTCACTAAAGGAATTTAAAAAAGCAAACAGATAAACAAAGGGACAAGATGAGAATCAAAGTCCTTTTTTTAGTTGGGAGGGAAACAGATATGGCAAAGTCAAACGCAAAGAAAACCGCTTCACAGATTGTTTCTGACTCAAGAAAAAAGCTGGTGGAAACACTGATTCAAAAGATGCAGGATGGAGTCCATCCTGTTCGTGAGATGTGGAATAGTGTTGGCATGTATGGATTGCCACATAATCCGATCAGTGGTGCAAGATACCAGGGAGTGAATTTGTTAAGACTTTTGATGGCATCGGTAGAGCAAAAGTATGAAGATCCTCGATGGATGACGTTAAAACAGGCAAATAACCAAGGGTATCGAATAAAAAAAGGTGCAAAGTCAGTGCTGCTTGAAAAATGGATATGGTCAAAGGTCATTGAAGAGGAAAATGAAAATGGAGAGATTGAAAAAAAGATGATTAAGCTAAGAAATCCATATGTAAATTTTTTCAGGGTTTTCAATGCAGAACAGATCGACGGAATCGGACCGATACCAAAAGTGATTCCGATGGAGAAAAATGAAATGCTGCAGGTTGCAGAAGAAGTGATCGCTTCCAGTCAGTGTGAGATTGTTGAGGCAATGCAGCCAAGAGCATATTATTCTCCGACAGAAGATAAAATCATGCTTCCGCCAAGAGATCATTTTAAGAGTCAGGAAGCGTTTTTAGCAGTTACATTGCATGAGATGTCTCATTCAACAGGGCATCCGGACAGGTTAAATCGACAATTAAACAATAAATTTGGGACACCAGAATATGCAAAAGAGGAATTAAATGCTGAATTTGGAAGTGCCTTTTTGCAGATGGATCTAGGAATTCAATTATCAGATGAGGCAGTAAATGATCATGCAGCGTATCTACAGTCATGGATATCAGTTCTTGAAAATGATCCAAACGAGTTATTCCGGGCAGTACATAATGCGTCGGAGATTTCTGATTATCTGATAGAAAATTATCAAGAATATCAGGAAGAACAGCAAAATACACAGCAAAAGCAGATTTCACAGATACAGAGTGAGGAACTAAGTAATTTAGGAAATGCAAAATTAAAGGTTGCAATAAAACGAGCGGTAAAAGCAGGCAGCATCGAAGCAGGGATTAAATATCTTGAAAAAAGTGAATTAAGGCATCCGGATGATGTGGAAGGTCACCGGCTGGTAAAAGAAAAATACTTAGAAAATGTCAAAGAATTTTTGCCAGAGCAGCAAGAAGCAGAGATGCAGGAGGAAAAAGAACAAGATGTATTTCCAGAAGAAGTAATAGCAGAAGCAGAGATGCTTGGTTTTAGCAGTGTGGAAGAATTGCAAGATAAGATCAAACAGGGAATGCCAATAAAAAACTATGATACATCGGCGTTGATACATCAAGTATCGGAAGCACTGGATGGAAATTATAAGCAGGAAAATATCTGGGAAGCAGAACAAGAAAACTGGTCTGAAACATCCACCTATGAACAGGAAAATTACACGATGCCAGGTAATGAATCTGTGATCGAAGAAGATATAGAGCTTGAAATTACAATGGGTGATTAAGATAAAATAGTAAATCCTCTTAGTATATTACAAATGCTTGCAAATGCAAGCTTAAGAAAGGAGATTAATAGAAAATGAATATTTCTTCAGATGACATCATATTCAGAAGGGCAGTCATACAATTATTAGATGTCGAAAATGGAAATTTTGAAGCAGCCAGAGAACTATTGTTTCTGAAAAATGACATTATGGAATTACTTAGAAAGCAATTAGTTTACATCATGCAGGCAGATGAAGTAAAACAGGCAAAATGGAATAACGATTCCAAAGTCATGAACCGTATTGAACAAATGAATGAAAACAACGTTGAAGCATTTATCAGAACCAGTGCAGAAATAGCGGAGGAATTATATGACATTATGTGTGACAGTGCAGATATTCCATCCGCTGATTTATTGTGTTTGAGTTTCCAGATTGCAGGAAGTCTTTATTATGGACTGATAAAATTGAATTTTTCAGCAGGTTTCATGCATGAAATCTGGAAAGAAAATGGACAAGGACAAATAAAAGACATCCGGCATCAAAGAACTTTGCCGTTAGGTAAAAAACCAAATGAGGTTATGATATTTAACCTGTCAGAACATAAAATATTACTGCGTGAAAAAAAGTATGAAATGCTCAATGGAGATAAGATCTTTTACTTGTCCGAACGATTTCTTAAATGTTTTACCGATATCGACGTAAAAAGAAAATATCAGATTTTAAGCAGAGTAGTAAATGATATTAATAAAAAATATCCAGAAGACGGATTACAACAGCAGATGAAAACAAAGAGTGATTTATATTATCTATTCAAGGAAGACCAGGAATTTAAGGTTAATAAAATCAGTGATGAGCTGTATGGGGACAATCCGCAAAAGAAACAAGAATTTGATGAAAAAATGGAACATTACGACATGCAGTATGATTCATTTACGGTAGAAAAAGAAGATACGATAAAAAATTTGGCTTATATCGATCTAAAGACAGAAAATGATATACAAATAAAAATCCCAATCGAAGAATACATGACGAAAGAAAATATTGAAGTCTGGGAAGAACCAGGAGGAACTAAGAAAATAACGATTAAAAACATTGAGCAGGTAACTGTACAGTAGTTGCTTGTTTGATGTTTTTTTCAATGATAAGGAGATAAGTAAAATGAAAATAAGAGATCCTCCGAAAGGAAGAAGCAAACAAGAAGGAACATATATTACCAGGGAAAACCCGGAAAGGAATAAGGCATAATATTATGAGAATTAAAGATTTTATGAAAAGAGCAGTCGTTGCAATGCTAACAGCAGCAATGATGGTAACACCAATCGCATCAGTCCATGCAGCTACAACAGACGTGATTGATACAAGCAAAACAGCATCCTTAACAATCCACAAATACGACATGACAGCAGC
>NZ_JAOQJG010000006.1:103561-188408 GCF_025567365.1 Anaerostipes amylophilus
GAATCAATATGATGGGCACATATCCTCTAATTGGTATGTGTTTCTATTGTGGATAACTTGTTAGTAGAAAGTATATGTATGATCTGGTATACTATATTATAGAAATAAAAAGACCAATGTTTAGAAATTTATTTTCTTAAATTTAATGTATGATGATTGAATCTATATGGAGTATATAACAAGAGAGGAAGAATTATGGAAAATTCAAAATCTGAAGAATTAATATCTGGTTTAGCAACAGCATTTATTGACCAATCTAGTAATTCGAATTTAGCATATCGGCCAGAATTTGTTTACAACGACCATAAACAAGGAAAGAAAGTTCTTGTGTCTTTGGAACAAGAATTAAAACGATGTGATGAATTCTTTATCAGTGTAGCATTTATCACTGATAGTGGATTTGAATCTCTATCTATGATTTTAAAAGAACTAGAACAAAAAGGAGTTCCAGGGAAAATTCTTACAACAGACTATTTAACATTTAGTCAACCCAAAGCATTAGATCGATTAGCTAAATTGAAGAATATTGAATTAAAAATGTTTCGAACTAATTCTGAAGTTGGTGGATTTCATACAAAAGGATATATATTCCGAGAAGATGAATTATATCGAATTATCATCGGAAGTTCTAATATGACCTCAAGTGCAATTACAAAAAATAGAGAGTGGAATACAAAGATAGTTTCTACAGAACAAGGAGAAGTTGCACAAGAAATTTTAAACGAATTCAAAAACTTATGGATGTCACCAAATAGTCAATATTATGAAGAATTCATTGAGGATTATAAAGAGCAATATCTACAAAATCAAATCATCAAAAAACAGCAAAGACAAGCAGCAAAAGAACAAATTGTTGATTTCGAAAGTTATAAATTAAAACCAAATAAGATGCAGTTAGCTTTTATTAATAATCTTATGAAGATGAGATCAGAAGGAATAGAAAAGGCTTTGCTATTATCCAGTACAGGAACTGGAAAGACTTATGCATCGGCATTTGCTGTTCGAGAGCTAGGATATCAGAAGGTTTTATTCTTAGTACATAGAAACCAAATCGCAGAACAAGCATTAAAATCATACCAAAAAGTTTTTGGGCCGTCTGTTACGATGGGATTAGTTACTGGTAAATCTCATGATTATGGTGCAGATTTTATTTTCGCGACAGTACAGACATTGTCAAAAACTGAAAATTTAGAAAGATTTGCAAGAGATCATTTTGAATGTTGCATCTATGATGAAGCTCATCATACCTCAGCAGATAGCTATAAAAAGGTTATGGATTACTTTACTCCACAATTTACACTGGGAATGACAGCAACACCTGATAAAAGAGATGATCATATAGAAGGTCGTAATATTTATGAGATCTTTGATCACAACATTGCATACGAGATTCGATTGCAAAAAGCAATGGAAGAAGATTTATTATGTCCATTTCATTATTTTGGAATTACTGATTTAGAAATTATTGATGATACAATGGTCAATGGAAACAAATTGACAAAAGAAGAAAAGCTACAAAATTTTAGATTTTTGACCTCGGATGAACGTATAAAATATGTGATGGAACAAGCAGAATATTATGGGTACAGTGGTAATCGAGTAAAAGGTCTGATTTTTTGTAGCAGAATTGAAGAAGCAAATGAATTATCAAAGAAGTTTAATGAGCATGGTTGGCGTACATTAGCATTAAGTGGTGCAGATTCAGAAGAAGTTCGAAGAGATGCAATTGAACGTTTGGTTAATGATGATATCAATGAGTTAGATTACATTTTATCTGTAGATATTTTCAGTGAAGGTGTTGATGTACCAGAGATTAATCAAGTAATTATGCTAAGACCAACTCAATCACCAATTGTATTTATCCAACAATTAGGGAGAGGACTGCGAAAGGCAGAAGATAAAGAATATGTGGTGATACTTGATTTCATTGGAAATTATAAGAACAATTTTATGATACCGATTGCTTTATCTGGGGATCGTAGTTATAACAAGGATAATGTAAGAAAATATGTAGTTAGTGGAAATAGTCTGATTCCGGGAGCATCTACAATTCATTTTGATGAAATATCTAAAGAACGAATATTTAATGCAGTTGATAATTTAAAAAGCATGAAAGCATTGATCAAAGAAAGCTATACTTCTTTGAAAAATAGACTGGGTAGAATTCCAAGATTGATTGACTTTTATGAAAATGAAGAGATCGATCCAATGATTATTATTCGAGAATATAAGACTTATTATGCAATGTTGAAAGCTATGGAGAAGGAACAAGAAATAGAGAAGCTTTCAGATAGTGAAACTCTGATATTGGAATATTTATCAAAAACGATTTTAAGCGGGGTACGTCCACAAGAATTGGAATTATTGAAAATGCTGTTGGAGCATAATGAAGTTTCCATAGAAGAATTTCAGGAAGATGTTTCAGCTAAATTTGGCTATCTTTTGGATATGGATGCTATCCAAAATACTATTAGGATTTTAAAGGGACATTTTCATATTAATTCAGCAGAACATCAAAAATATGCACAAATTGATATTTTAAAAGTTAATGAAAATAAGAGGATTCAACGATTAAATAGTTTTGTAAGTAAATTAAGTGAATCAGAGTTTCGCAAAGAATTAAAAGATATTATTTCGTTTGGTTTACATAGATATAACGACAAATATAATCAAAATAAGAATCAAGGAGTTCCATTTGTATTATATGAACAATATTCAAGAAGAGATGTTTGTTTTTTAATGGATTGTGGCAAAGATTTATCTTCTACGATGTATGGGATGAAAAAGATTAATGATGATGTTTTTATTTTTGTTACATATCATAAAGAAAAAACAGAAGACGATGCTAAAGAATATATCGATGGAAAACCTGATTATGCAGATGTGTTTGAAGACAATCAAATATTCTGTTGGGATACTCAGATTGGAAGAGGTATTGATAGTTCTTATACGCAAGATGTGATGAAAGCTTATAGAAAACATTTGATGGTTAAAAAAAGCGATGCAGAAACGACATTTTATTATATGGGACAGTTCGATATTGTAGAAGTTAAGCCTGCAAAAAAATTAGATAATAAAGGAAAAGAACGAGATATTGCGAAGTTTAGAGTAAAAATGAGACATGCAGTTCGAGATGATTTATTGCAGTATTTAGAGAGTAATATAGATTAGATTACGAGTAGAAAATGAAAAGGAAGAATGATATGAAGACGATAAAGGTAGTGGCAGCAGTTATAAGAGACGGAGATAAGATATTTGCGACACAGAGAGGATATGGTGATCTAAAAGGTGGATGGGAATTTCCTGGGGGAAAGATTGAAGAAGGGGAAACTCCACAGGAAGCTTTGAAGAGAGAGATTATGGAGGAATTGGATACAGAGATTGAAGTTGGAGAATTGATTGATACGATAGAGTATGATTATCCGGATTTTCATTTATCTATGTGGTGTTATTGGTGTTCTGTAGTTCGTGGAGATTTGGTTTTGAAAGAGCATGAGGCAGCTCGATGGTTAGGAAAGGATGAATTGATGGATGTTGAGTGGCTGCCAGCGGATGTTGTATTGATATGTAAGATTAAGAAAAATTGTTGAAATATCAATATATAGTCAGATGTAATATTATTTTTATACTTTCTAAGGGGTTATCAAAAAATGATCAATGGTAAAATTAGAACAAAAGCACATATTACTGGAGAAAAAGCAATTAAATTTATTCAAAATGAAATACTTCCAGAAACTTGGGTTAGTAGAGAAATAACTCCTGATTATGGAATAGATTTGGATGTAGAATTATTTGATTACGAAAATGATAGATGTATTACATTAGGAGAGCATATTTTTTTACAAGTAAAAGGAACAGAATCTCCAACATATGGAAATTATACAGGAGAGAAAGAGACAAAAGTTATAAAATTTCAGTTAGAAGTATCAGAATTAAATTTAGTTGAGAAAATGGGAAGTGCGATGCCAGTTCTTTTGGTAGTTGTTGATTTAAAAAATAGTAAGGCTTTTCAGATTTGTTTAAATGATTATATAAGAAAGATATTAAGACATGAAAAATTTAGATATAAAAAACAATAGTCATTAATATTCCAATAAAAAATGAAATATCAAAAGAATCTATAAATGTATTAAGTTGGTATGGAAAAAGAACTAAGATATATGCGATGTTTCATGAAATGTTAGTAGATATAGAAGATATGAAATATATGAATAATGAAGAACGTATTATATTTGCAAAAGAATTTTGTGAATATTATAGACAGTATAATGTTTTTAAATATAGTGAATTGTGGAGTGGCCTAAAACATATAAAAATATTATTGGAAAAAATGATAGAAAATGATGGGATGTTGCAGGAAATAAGTTCATATATACGTAAAGAATTTGATGAAAGAGAAGATTTAGATGATACTAATTTAATTAAGAAAATACAAATAATGAGTATAAATCGGTTAAGTAAAATAATTATTAATTATAGTGGAATGTTTGAAACTTATTGTAGAGAATGGTTTATGCCAGGATTACTATTAGGTAATTAAAAATAAAAAATATAATATATAATATGGGAATTCATATTAGGGACAGAAATATTTAAAAATTCATAGAAAATATGTATAAAAGGTGGCTTATATTTAAAATTTATGATATATTAGAGTATAATAAATAAGAACATATGTTTGGTATTGCGATACTTTATTATTGAATTTAATAATATTAAATAGATTTTATTGAGTATACACTAAAAATAAGAAATCGACAATATAATTTATTTGTAATTAAGTATAGACATAAAATCTAGTGATAAATAGATAAACCACTGATTAGGTTAATTATTTTGATTTGTAAAATTCAATGTGTTGGAGATAAATAATGGAAAAATTAATTATAGAAATTATAGGTATGTTATTTAGAAATTGTATAGGTACTTGGACTAGAGGAACCAGAAATGAAGCAGTTGGAGAAAATATTTCTGGGTGGTTGGAATTTGGCCAAGCAGTAGGATTAACGTTTTTGCAAGCAAAAAAATTAGATAGAACTATAGAAGAATTTATAGATGATATAGCAGAAGATTTCTTAAAAAATTTTGGAAATGAATTAGAGAACGTAAAACAAAATAAACTTATAAAACAAGCGAAGAATGATATTAAAAAAGTATGTAAAAAAGAAGATATTATTTATTGTGGATTAAATGATACAGAAAAATTTAAAGAATTAATACTGTCTGAATCTGAAGAAATAAGGAAAAAATGGAATGATAAAGAAAATAAAATATATAAGAAATACATGGATTATTTTATTAAAACAAGCATTCGATTTTTTTCAAAATTACCAGAGTTCACACCACAAACATTATATACTATTGTTCAGAGACAAGAAAAATATCATAAAGAATTGAAAGAAATTTTAGAGGAAATACATTCGATGACAAGTATTCTAAAAAGTGTAGATGAAACTTTTAGAGAATATGAAAAATTTTATAGAGAACGAATAGTGGATAGATATAATAATGTTGAATTGATTGGCGCTAATTTTCGTAATCGTAAGGTGAATCGATATGATATATCAGCTGCCTATGTAGAGTTAAACTGTATTAATGATGACTATGAAGATGAAATAGCATTATCAGATGTATTTTTAAATGGAAATGTAGCTTGGATAAAAGGAGAAGCTGGTTGTGGAAAAACAACTTTTTTACAATGGGTAGCAGTTTGTTCTGCAAAAGGAGAATACAAGAAAATCAAGAATATAAGAAATGCAGTACCAATTATTATTGGATTAAGAAGTATAGAGTGGCCTATTAACTTACAAAATATTATTGACGCAATTACTAATTCATTTGGTAAATCATGTCCAGAGGGATGGTTAGTACAACTTTTAGAGAGAGGAAGAATAATCTTATTATTTGATGGATTTGATGAAATAGCGATTGATAAGAGAATAAAGACATATGACTTTATTGAAGATATTTTAAAAAAATATCCTGAAATAAAAATTTTAATGACAGCAAGAAATTCAGTAAAAGATGATATTGAAGGAAATATTTATTATGAAATTGTTCCAATGAGAATAGAAAATATTAAAAAATTTATTTTATATTGGCATAAAGCAGTTTTACAAAAGGATGCTATTGATGATGACGAAAAAATAGAAAAGATACAATATGAATTGTTATCAAATATTATAGAAAACCCATCTTTAAAAATGTTAGCTAAAAATCCGTTATTGTGTGCTATGATTTGTGCATTAAATTATGTTAATAACGGACAATTACCTGAAAATAAAATGGAGTTATATGAAAAATGTTGTGAATTGTTATTAGATTCTAGGGATAATGGTAGAAAAATCAGTAGTACAAATTATAAAAATGTTCCTAAATTAGATTATAGCAGAAAGCGTAAAATTTTGGAGGAAATAGCATATTGGATGATGAATTCTGGTGTTTCTGCGGAGAATAGAGACACCGTAGAAAAGTTTATAGAACATCTTCTAAAAGATACTAATATATTGTTAGAATGTAAACAAGAATACACAGGAAGGGACTTATTAGACTTTTTTATTGAACGAAGTGGGATGATTAGAGAACCGGAAGTTGGAGTTATTGATTTTGTACATAAAACATTTATGGAATTTCTAGCAGTTAAAGCAATATGTAGAAATTATGGATGGAGAATGTTAATAAAAGAAGCTTGTAATGAAAATTGGAAAGAAACGATTATCATGTGTTTTTCAGAAATGGGAGAAGAAAGTATAGAGTTTGTTTTAAAAGGGATGATTGAAAAAAGTGATAGGGAACAAGATGAAAGATATGTATTAATGGCGGCATTAGGTATAGCCCAAGCAATATTTTTAACTGATAATACCCTGAAAGAAAAAGTTGATAACGAATTAAAGAAATTGATACCACCTAATCAAAAAAATATGTATGAATTAGTGGAGCTAGGAGTATATATTCTGCCATTTTTAAAGGATTCTATAAATTATAATAACAACGAAAAAAATAGATGTTTAATGTTATTGGATTATATGGAGGTGGAAGGAGCGATACCGATTATTTTATCATATATTGAGGGAAATGGAAGTTATAGAGTTAAGCAAAAAGCATTGGAAATTTTATGTAAATATTCAGAAGAAATATTATATGAATATAATGTTAAAGATACTCTTTTTATAGCAATGAAAAATTCAATTAAAAATAATGAAATAACAATATCTAGTACTTTGATTAATTTATTAGGAAAAATAGAAATAAGTGATAATGATAGAAAAATCTTTAGAAAAATATATTCAATAAAAGTTATATTTGAGGAAGAACAGGAGCTTTATATTGGGTATAGTTTTTTAGAAAATTTTAAATATTGTCAAAGGGTTGTCTTTTGTGGAAAAGTTCGATGCATAGATTTGTTAGAATATTTTTTGAATATTGAAGAGCTAAAAATAGATACTAGTGCGGATTTTACAAAAGAAATTCAAATTTTAGAATCAATTAAAACTTTGAATTCTATAAAAAATTTTTCATTGATTGTGAAAAAATTAAATTATATTTGTCATAATGATTTATTACAAATGAAAAAATTGGAAAATTTTCATTTAAAATGTTATGATCAGCAAATCGATTTTGATTTAATAGATTTTAGGAATATGCCAAATTTAAAGAAGATAACTTTTGAAATGCCAGAATGGGTAATTGAAGAAATAAAGGGAAATGTATTCGGAGAAAAAGATAAACAAATATTATATTTGAAAATTTCAGACGAAGAACTATATGAGAATCAATAAATGATAGCAATTTTATAAATTCAACCTTCATGCCTGCCGGACGTGATTTGCATTCATGGATCTGTCTGGTCCATTGCTGAAGTCGGACTTGTGAAGCAACTAAACTTGGTTGAGTTTTTATGTGATCATCTCCTATCCAAGTACAAAAAGTTAAGTACTTAACTTTTTTGACTTTTTATATTTTGTATAGGATAATGATAGCAGAGTAATTTTAATAAAAAAAGGTACGTGCTATTGCGCGTTTACCTTTTAATCATCATAGTGTTGTGATCGAAGACTATTATAAACCGATGTCTGAAATGAAAAATAAATATACTTTGGTAGGTGATGTAGTTTGTAATCAAAGAGAAAAACTTCCAATATATACGACAGAAGCAATTGCAGAAGCTGATTTATTTTTATATCAGGTTTGCAATGCATATGATTTAGTTGAGAATGAACAGGCATCGTATAGGACTTGCTGGTTTCCAACATGTTATGTGTATGCACAGAATAAAAGTTTAGAATGGGAAAGAATGAAGTCTTGTAGATATTGTGAAAAAATGGAAGTATTATTTGGAGTGGATTGTATTGAAAAATTAAAAGAAAAAATAGAAAAATGTGTATATGATCCTCAAATGAGATATTCAGGCGGATGGGGTGCTGCGCCTGCTATATTAAGTTGTATTAAAGTTGAGGATATTGGAACTTTAAGTTGATTTACGTTATAAAGAGGGTGTTGATAGATAATGAACAAATGCATATATTGTGGGATAGACCACGATTTATCCGAGTCTGACATAATACCGGATGCACTTACAAATGCACGTATTTTAAATAAAAATGTTTGTAGAATTGAACATAATAATAAATTTAGTGATATGTTTGAAAGTAAGGTAATTAATGCTTTGAGTTTTATCACTAATGAACTTGATATAAAGTCGAGCAAAGGGAAAAAATATGCATCATATGAAGCTGTTGTAACTATTGAAGGTACTGACTATAATTTGAAACTTCATGGTGATAATGAAATATTTAATGGACGAGTATTAAAGTCAGCGGATAATACTCAAATGATAAGTTCATATGATCAAGCTGTTAAAATTGCAAAAGATGAAAACATGGTGAAACCTCTTGATGTGAACACTATTAAGATAGAAAAGAAAATTAAAATTAATAATGAAATATTTTTTGACATATCAATGTACAGAATGCTTTCTAAAATAGCTTTTGAATGGTATTGCTCTAAAAATTCAATATCTGGTTATTATTCTGAATTCAATGATATTATTAAATTTATTACAACTGGGGAAGGTACAAATCCTGTTAGTGTCATTCAAGAAGAAAAAATTTATGAAATGTTAAATCAACAGGTTAATCTAGGAAGCCATACTTTATTTGCAATCGAAAAAGAATATGGTGAAATAGATGTTATTATCTCATTATTTGGATTACTTATGTATAAGGTAAAAGTGACAAATAAGAGACCAGACATTTGCAAGAATAATTTTTTGTATACAGAATTAAGAACAGATTCGTCCAGAAATGAACTCGTGTACCATTCTTATTATGAAGCGGAACAGAAGTTTGCTGAGGACAACTTTATGAGTGTAGGAATGATTAATGGTATGACGTTAATGGTTCCGAAGGTAATGATGCCAATTCCTAATGCGGAACTATATCCAATTTTATTTAATTTGGCAAAATATTTTATAGCAGTAGATGATGATATAACTATGCCTAATGATAGATTAAATAAAATATTTTTTACACAATTGAAAAATATAACGCAAGCATCAACACTGCAAAAGAAATCAATAAAACGATTTGTGAATGAAACTTTTTATCAAGGACATGAAAAAATAAGATTAAATCCTTATACAAGTAATAAAAAAGCTGTGGTTTTGTTCTATGCTGTTTATCTAGTTGGTAAGAGCAAAGAAGAGATATTAGACGATAGAATTTTACAAAAGATTCTAAGAGAGGGACTACAAAACCTAAATAGAAAGGTTTTTATTGTTGATGATGAAATGGAGAACAAACTTAAGCAAATAATGATGGAGGATGAAAAATATTCAGATGTTCTTGAAGTAGGAGCACAAAAGATAATGAATTGGCAGAAATAAAAAAGCAAATAGTATTGAGTATGTCAGAGAAGGAAAGTCCATTTCAAATGGTTCAGATTATAGGTCCCTTATGTGATAGACTATAGAAGTATCAAAAAATAAAGATACTTTTTCGATTTAATTGGAATGGTGTATAGGCGATGCAGAAATTATAATATAATATATAAATAATACTGGAGAAACATATATGAAAAAAATTATTTTTATGAAAATTTTAAAAATTACTATTATCCTGAATTATTCATGAGCAAATAAATTTGCTTATGGTTTGTAATTACCTTTGTATCTCTTTCAAATACGTTCTATTTTACAAAATACAGTCTAAAAAAGGCAGACTTATCCTGTCAATTTAAAAGAATGTTTTGAAACTGTCAAGGTACAAAGATTTTGTTATTCCAGTTGCTTTAATCCACAAATGTGTTCTAAAATTTTGTAGAATTCATTTTTATATGGACAATGACTGCACAGCTTAAATGTCAGATATCTTGCAGAACGGACAAGTTTCGCTGCTATTTTTAATAGTTTTAAATGAATTGTATCAACCTGTAGTTTTTGAAAACTTCTTGGAAGTACCAGTCGTCGAAACCAGTTAAATAAGTTATATGCCAGCGTACTGATCTGAAGTTTATTCGCATTGACAGTCATACTGTGACTGCTCATGGCATCCATGTGAAAGCCGTGTTTTGATTCACGGATAAATGTTTCCATTAAACCTCGTTTACAGTAAAAACAGATCAGATCCTCTGAAGTGCCATCCATGTTTGTCACGACGAAAGTATATAAAAAGTTCATCTGACCTTCTGGCTTTTCCATCTTGCAGACGCTCCTTCTTGGATAAAGCCAGCTGTCAGCTTTATAGAAAAATTCGCCATAACTGACGCATAATCGATCTGATCATGCTTCGTTTTTTCAATCAGTTCGTCTTCTATGAAAGATGCAGCCATACGTAAGCGTCCGTTTTCTTTCATACAAATCGCATAGGATACACCATTGGATTCCAAAGTCTCGTAGATCATAATGTCAGCAAACCCACTGTCGCCTCTGAGATACAGAGGAATATCCGGATAATATCTGTTAAATTCATCCAACAGTAGTTTCAGAAAATCGGTCGTATTTTTTGAAGTATAACTGCTTCCCGGCCGAAGACAGGCACTTAGCAGATTACCGGTCAGCCCATCATAGGCAACCAGAGGATGATATCCATAATCTCTGTAATGTGAGTTAAAAGAGTTTCCTTCCTGTGTTCCGAAAGTTGCAAACAGGGTGGAATCGATATCGATCAAAAGATGGTCTGGTCTTTTCCAGGAATAGATCTTTTCTCTTAACTTTTGATGAATGAGCTCAAACTGATACAGGCAGATCTCATCGCATCGGTTGATAAAACGAGACATGGTCGGCTGTGATGCAAGAGACCTTTTATTCAGGATGGTTGTAAAGATTGGATCAGATGTCAGTTCATCAGCATCATCATCCTGAAAATAACCAGCGATCAGCTGGTAGATCTTCTGGATTGCATTTTTGCTGTCTGTATGTTTTCTGGTCTTATCATCATTGGTGGAGAAATCTTGTTCTAAAAGCTGTTTCAAACCGAGTTTTTGAGCAAACTCATGGATTAAGAGTATGCCAGAATCAGAAGAAAGATCGCCACCATTAAAATTTATTTTGATTTTTCTATTGCTATTAAGTGATAAGGTGTTTACAATATTCATAAAGAGCTCCTTGGTATGTATTCGTTAAGACGTTGAACACCTTAATTTTACTACAAATGGATGCTCTTTTTTATTCACTTGATAGATGAAAGGGAAAATCAATAAAAACATAGCAACTATGCGACTTTTAGTCGCTAACACGACGAAGTCGTGAATAATTCAGGATAACAATTAAAAATACTTATAAAACAAACGTAGGTTCGAAAAAACTTGATAAAAAGGAAAGAAGACGATATACTTAATTCAAAAGAGATTGTAATATAGCGGATGGTATAAAAAGAGGATATAGAAATGGATTTAAAATTTGTAATAGATTGTTTGGCTGATGTTGATCATTTAACGAAAAGTTTGTATTTTATTAAGAAAAATAAAGTAGGTTATACTTCATATTCTCCTGAAATCCAATCTTGAGGACGAAAATATTGAATATGATGAAGAAGGACGAAAATATTATTATGAAATTTTGAATGGACTTTTTATAGATTTTGAAGAAGGTGAGCTTAGAGAATTCCTTTATAATGGGCACAAAGTGATAAATGTAACTGCGAAAATATCAATACAAATAAATGAAAAAATATGTGGAACTATTTTTACTGGAAGGCCAAGAGTATAGAAGAATAAAATAAAAGTGTTTGAAATAATTTTATTTCTTAAATAAATGGTAAAAATATGGGTTCTATTTCATAGGTGAATACTTGAAATGATAAGTTGATAAATGATATAATGTAATTAAAATTTTTATAAGGGTAGAGAGGAAATTATTATGTTTTATTCGCCATTAAGATATCCAGGAGGTAAAGGGAAATTAGCTCCATTTATGAAATATCTAATTGACAAAACAGATCATGTTGGTGGTACTTATATAGAACCTTTTGCAGGCGGTGCAGGTATAGCCCTGGATTTATTAGAGAACGATGTAGTAAGTAAAATAGTTATTAATGATTTGGATAAAGGAATTTATTCTTTTTGGCGAGCACTTTTAAATGAAACAGATAGATTTATTGAAGAAATTAACAATATTCCATTAAATATTGACGAATGGAATAGACAAAAAAATATCATGTTAAATTCACAAAAAAAATATAGTTTTGAATTAGGGTTCGCAACATTTTACATGAATAGAACTAACAGATCTGGAATTATTAAAGGAGGAGCAATTGGTGGTTTAGAACAAAATGGAAAATGGAGATTAGATGCAAGATTTAATAAACCTAATTTAATAAGACGAATAAATAAAATAGTAGAAAGAAAAGATAGCATACATATATATAATAAGGATGTAGCATCACTTATAAAAAATTATTTACCCAAATATCAAGATAATGCGTTTGTATATTTTGACCCACCTTATTTCGGAAAAGGAAAGCAGTTGTACTTAAATTTTTTTAATTACCAAGATCATGTTCGTATTGAACAAATGATTAATGAATCAGTGAACTGTGATTGGGTTATCACTTATGATGATGTACCGGAAATTGCAAATATATATAAAAATCATGAATTAAGACGCTTTGATTTGAATTATAGTGCTGCTGAAAAACGGATAGCAAGTGAGATTATTATTTTTAGTAGCTCAAGTATGATTCCGAGGAAAAAACAGTTAGAAATGGAAAAGATTTATATTAATTTACGATAAAGTATAGAAGAGGAAATAAAATGACATTTGACAAAAGAATACGACCATATCATTTTTATATTGAAAATTTTCGCAATTTCAAAGACGTTTCATTTGATTTGGGAAGAAAAATTACAGTACTGAGTGGACAAAATGGTGTAGGAAAATCTAATTTATTATCTTTGATAGCATCAGGATCTGGATTAAATAAAAAATCTGTATTGGGTAGCAATTTCCAACCTGAATTTTATGATTTTTTTAATGTGGATAAAGAGGAAGATTTTGAAAATTATAAGTTATATTTGACGTATGCAGAAGAAAATGGAGAAGTAGCATTAACAAAAAGGCTAGCCTTTAAAAACGATACAAAAACTGGACGAGGAATCAGAATTATACCAAGAACTAGCAATGTTAATATTGAAGATTGTACCATAAAAGTGGCTGAAGAAAAAGCAAAAATGGAGTATGATGTTGGAGGAGCAGCAAGAGTAAGAATTCCAACTATTTACTTGAGCCTTTCTAGATTATATCCTCTTGGTGAATGTAAAGAGACAGTTAAAATTATAGAAATGAGAAAAAATAATTCTTTATATTTAAAAGAAGCAGATAAAAAATATAAATATTGGTATAATGCAGTAATACCTAATTCAATAGAAAATGAAGCAGTTTTAACAAAAGTTGAAAAAAATGCTTGTTCAAGAGCTTCATTACATATGGATATTAATAATACACCTACATTATCACAGTCTATTGGACAAGATAATCTTGGAAATATTATTAGTGCATTGGTAGATATTTATATGTTATCTTTAGACAAAGATTATAAGGGCGCTTTATTATGTATTGATGAGATAGATGTTTCTTTGCACCCAGATACGCAAATTAGATTATTGGATTTGTTTAATAAGCTGTCAAAAGAGTTAAATATTCAATTTGTTTTAAGTACTCATTCTTTGACGATATTAAAAGAAGTATTAAAAAAAGAAAAAAGAAATAATCAAGATTATAAAATTGTATATTTAAAGGATCCTTCTACCCCGTATGTTACAAACAGTAAATCATATGAACTTTTAAAGGCAGATATGTTTGGCAGTTTAAGTTTTCAACAACCTAAAGTTAAAATTTATTTTGAAGACGAAATAGGAAAAATGTTGTTTGAAATGCTGATGAAGGCGTTTGAAAATATATATCATGCAGTGAAAAATAAATATGAAAATCCTATACTTAGAAACAGCTCGGATGTTAGAGATTATGTAGAAATAAATGATAAAATACATAGTTTAAATGGATTATTGCGCTTATTAGAGAATACGAAAAGAATCCCTACAATATTAGGATGCGAAGAGCTATTTAAAATAAATAAGGCAGATGAATATTTTAAGCGTATAATTTTTGTTTTAGATGGTGATGCAAGATACAAAGATCCGAGACAAAAACCTAAAATAAAGAATTATTTAAATAAGAAATATGATCCAAAAGAATCAAAATTAAATGATAGAAGTCATCCTGACAATATTTGTTTTTTGCCAGATTACTTTGCTCCTGAATCGTTTTTATATTCAGTGGTTTATAAAATATTTACTAATAATACGGAGCATTTAACATTTTGGAGGGGATTAGATTCGAATGAAACTACTGCTTTGTATACCTCTGAAAAAATTAATGAAATTTTTAGTGTTTTGCCGAGTGAATATAATAATGACGATTTAAAAAAAATTTTTACAGATTCTTTTGAATCAGATATATGGAAATTTATAAAAGAATCAGATATAGTGACATATTATTATTCTGATTATAAAACGATAGGTGAGTTATTATCTTTTTTGGAAAATATAAAAAAAGCATATGATATAGCATTACCATTAACGTTATCTAATAGATACAGTTAAAATCTAAGTTAAATTTTGGAAAGATGCATTAGGATATTATGTTATCAGATTAGCTAGTAAGGCAAATTATGAGTTGCGTATTGATTGTGTAATGGAAGCAAAATGTACATTTTAAGAGGTCCCGTAGACGTAGACCTTAGGACATGCCAGAAACCAGAATTGCTTAAGGTTTCAGGGACATTAAGAAATCACTTTGACCAGCAATTCTGCCGATAATATCTATATAATAATATATATTAAATAATGGGAAATAAATACTTATTTCGGCAAGTGTTGTGATTTTACGCCTAGATTCGTAAAATTCAGCTCCAAGGAATAATTATGTAAAATCCTGTGGAAAAAGAAAAGGTGAAACTTGTATTGTTATTGTGCGGACACTTGCATATAATAAAGATAGATAGAAAAACTACTCACGAAAGGAGATGTTTTATATGGCTACAAAATCAGCAAATTTATATGCAAGGATTGAACCAGAAGTCAAAGAAAAAGCAGAAAGTATTTTGTCTGCACTTGGTATTCCTGCTTCTAGTGCTATCAATATGTTTTATAAACAGATTATCTTACAGAGAGGACTTCCATTTGAAGTAAAAATACCATCCGCTAGACCTGTTGATATCAGCACATTATCAGAAGTAGAATTCAATGAAGAATTGGAGAAAGGATATGCAGATATGCATGATAGATGGACAAAAAATGCGAAGAAAGCTTTTGCTGATATTCGCAAGGATTATGGCTTATGATATATGAAGTAGAAGTATCTGAACAGGCAGACCGTGATTTGAGAGAAATTTTTGAATATATTGCTTTTGAATTACAATCACCAGAAAATGCAATCGGACAACTTAATCGTCTAGAAGAACAGATATTAAGTCTTGATGCGATGCCGAAGCGTTATCGAAAATATGAAAAAAGAAGATATTAAGGTCCCAGGGACGTTAAGAAATCAGTTTATAAAATAAATTGTACAAATAAGAACAAATTGTTCCAAAAATTCTAAACAAAATAATCATTTAATGTAAAGAAGAAGGTCATTGTAAATCATCATCCAATTAATAGAGTAGATGGTGTGCAATGGCTTTTTCGTTGTTATAGTGATTGAGATATGATAAAATATCAATGTATAAAAAATAATTACAATTGACTATTAAGATAAAAAGTATAGAAATATATTAATAAGGAAATGATTTTATATATATTATTTGGAAGGGAGACTCGTTATGCCAGATAGAATACACAATATAATTTATCAATTTTCTCAGCAACTAAAAGACATAATGGGATCAAAATTAACAAAAGTTATTGTTTATGGCTCTTATGCCAGAGGTGATTATAATTCAAGTTCAGATGTTGATGTTATGATTCTGGTAAAAATGTCAGATAATGAGATTAAAAAAATAGAAAATCAGGTATATGATTTAGCATTTGATATAGAAATGGATACAGGAGTTGATATTTCGCCAATTATAAAAAATGAAGAGCAATATGAATATTGGTTAGATACGTTGCCATTTTATAAAAACATTCATGAAGAAGGGGTGATAGTGAATGGATAAGAAAAGAGATTTATCTATTTACCGAATGCAAAATGCAAAGGATACATTAGATACGGCAAAAATATGCATGGAATATAAGAGATATAAAGACAGTATCAATCGATGTTATTATGCTGCGTTTTATGCAATTAAGGCAGTGTTAGCATTGGAGGGTAAAGATTTTAAAAGGCATAAAGATGCAGTAGGTTATTTTAATCAGGCATATGTAGCGACAGGAAAATTTTCAAGAGATTTTGGAAAACGATTGGGAAGATTAAAAAGAAAACGAGAAGCAAGTGATTATGATGATTTTTATGTTGCTTCAAATGAGGAAGCGATAGAACAGTATGAAAGTGCAGAACTGATTGTCAATCAAGTAGAGCAGTATTTGATGAAGATGGATATAAATATATAACATTTTAGAATAAATTTAAGCCTGTAGAACTTAGAAGATTGAAAATCATAATATATTTAAAGGAAGTTTTGAAATGGAAAATGCATTAAATAGAGTTGGCTTGAATAGGCTTAAGATCCCAGGGACATTAAGAAATCACAGATAGTGAATTAGAAGAGTCTGCAACTATTCGGAATTTCCGAATAGTTCAAACCGAAGGTTTCCGTCAGGTGACTCGTGATACAAAGCATTATAATCTTCAAATGATTATTGCGGTTGGATTCAAGGTTAATAATGAGCGAGCAGTGCAGTTTCGTAAGTGGGCCAATGGCATTGTGAAGGACTACACCATCAAAGGCTGGGTCATGGATGATGAACGCCTGAAAAATGGTGGCTCTGTGCTTACAGTAGAATACTTTGACTGCTTGCTTGAGCAGATTCGTGAGATCCGTCTCTCTGAGCGTAGATTTTACCAGAAGATAACCGATATCTATGCCACAGCTCTTGATTATGATCGGACAGCAAAAACAACAAAGCAGTTCTTTGCAAAGGTTCAAAACAAGATGCATTATGCAGTTCATGGACATACAGCAGCAGAGTTGATTTACGAGTGAGCAGATGCTGATAAGCCACATATGGGATTAACCACTTGGGCAGCAGCACCGGAAGGTAAGATAGTAAAAAGCAATGTGAGCATTGCGAAGAATTATCTGAGTGAGCAGGAAATGCGGTCACTGGAGCGTATTGTATCCGCTTATCTGGATTTGGCAGAGGATCGTGCGGAACGTCATATTCCGATGACAATGGAGGACTGGGCAAAGCGCTTGGATTTATTTCTGATGGCAGATGACAGAGAGGTTCTTCAGGATGCAGGTAAAATCACTGCTGAGATTGCTAAAGCAAAAGCTGAGACCGAATTTGAAAAATACCGCGTGATTCAGGACAGATTATTTATGTCTGATTTTGATAAGTACATGTTGGAACTGGAGGAGAATGCGAAGAAGTAGCAGTGGCGCAATTAAAATTTTCTGCTAAATTTCCAGCTTGCCAAGGTCGAGTGTATGGGAGTTGGGGCATCAGTCGGGGCGAAAAATAGCTGTTGACCTGTTCTCTGTACGAAAAACAGATAAGGTTGAGGCGATGGCAGTTCTTCGTCAAATTTGACTTTTATGTTGGAATCACTATAATAGTAGAAACGAATAAAAAAGTTGAACTTTTTCCGTAGACGGGCGAGGTTCAGACTGTGATATGGATAGCGAATTGTATCAATACTTTTTTGCTACAGAATTTGTTGATATGTTTCCGCAAACAAACGGAGATATTTTGCTACAGTCCACATTAGTCTGGATCGGTTACCGAAAACTGACATCAATCTGGACGTATCGTGCCATGTGGAGACGGTGGTACTGCTTTCCCACAAAAAGCCAAACGGGCATATCAACTACAAGCCCAAAGAGCGAGTGACCTACAAAATGATAAAGGAGTATATAGAAGCTAAATACGGCTTCAAAGTACATACCGCATATATCGCAGAGGTAAAGAGAGATTTAGGCTTGCCGATGTACGATGCTCCTAATGCGGTGGAAGAATTGAAACAGCCGAGTTTGAGTAGTAGATATTAAGAAATCACGACACTGGGAATAATTAAGATTCTGTAGACATTAATTAATCAGAATAAACCGAAAAATTCTAAACAAAATACCCATTAATAAATTTATTAAAGCTGTTGTTACTTAATATCTCCTTGGGAGTATTAATAGCAATGGCTTTTTATTGTAAAAATAGGTTGTATTTATCCTAGTTTATACATATAACAAAGAAAAAGAGAGAAATTGGATTATGGGAAAACAAGAAAACATAAAAATATTCGAAGATACAGAAACATTATGTAAAACAAATTCAAGCTTAAAACAATCGATCAAAAATTCAATATGTAACCAAAAACTAATCCTCCAAAAACAAAGAATAAATAGCAATAACCAGAAACGATATGAAAAACCTGCAAATATTATTGTATCAAAAAAGAGAACATTACAAGCAGCATCGGCATATAAAAATACTAAGACAGCGGTACATAATTTGGCTTCCGCAACTAATCCAGGTGGTGGAGTAAAAAGAGGATTTAATGCACAAGAAGAATGTCTGTGCAGATGTTCAGGACTATATGTTTGTCTAAATGCACAAACAATGTGGGATGGATTCTATTCTCCACACAGACAAGCACATAATCCAATTTATAATGATGATATCATTTATACACCTGCAGTCACAGTATTTAAAACAGATATTGAACAACCAGAGATCATGGATGCATCTGATTGGTATGATGTAGATGTAATCACATGTGCAGCTCCGAATCTAAGAGTCCAAAATAATTATAATGGCAAGTCATCATATAATAATGCGAAAAAGATGACAAATGACGAATTATTAAAATTACATGAAAAGCGATTAAAAAGAATTTTGGATACAGCACTTTCAGAAGATGATGAAACGATAATTCTTGGGGCATTTGGATGTGGTGCATTTATGAATGATCCTCAGGTTGTTGCTCAGGCAGCAAAAAATGTAATTCGAGAATACTTATATAGTTTCAAAAATATTGAATTTGCGGTGTATTGTTCTCCAAGAGATGATCGAAATTATAGAATTTTTGATAGAGTTTTGAAGAAATAGTGGGCATAGGACATTGATCACTGGGACATTAAGAAATCCAAACCAAAGGATAGTTTGAAAATATTAAAATTTCCAGAAATGTCAGATGAGTGGTTAGACCTTATTGCACAATGTAGAAACGGAAAAACACATAATTATGATATTGTAGAAGGACCTATGGCAGATGATACAGTATGGAATTATGTAAATGATTTTCTTACAGGACGAATTAGTAGGAAACAATTTTGGGTATTAGCAGAATTTAAACATCCAACACATCAGATCAGTTTTCATACCATGTCAGTACTTGATTGTTTGACATATAAAAAGAGTGAGGTAGTTTATGACAGAAAAAGAAAGAAATGATTATTTTTATGTTTGCTCATTGATAGAATATATAGCACGGGAAACCAAGAATCATAGAGGATATATTGTCAAATGTATTGGACAGGAAGGAATTGAGAATTTATTATATGATGCAGAAGTCAATCATTGCTTAAGTTTTGAACAGGTATGTGATGAAGTTGTAGAAGTATATAAGATAAAAGAAGGCAAATTTGACACGATTTCAGAATGTCAATATGATGTACCAAGTTTCTTAGATATTGGAAAATTATATAGTATTATGATAGAAGATTGTGCGAAAGAAGGAAAAGAGGCAGAGGAACTTATAAAGATATTTACTTCATTTATCAGTGATGAAATATCTGATTTTAATACCGATTTATATTATCAGAATCCAGATTATATCGAGTGTTCATATAAAGAAGGAAAGCTATTGGCTTAGAAAGAACAACTTTTATCAATTTTGGATAAATCTTTTTCATTCATCGGACATCCAAAGGTGGTTACGTGGCTTGAAATACTGTTAAGGTTCCGAACTTAAGTGCCCTGATATAAATGTCAACATTAAAATGTACATTTTTGATCATTTAAGAATGTACATTTTTGCTATTCTTCCTCTTGATCGGTATATTTTTTTAAGCGATAAGATTTTCCTGTGATATTTACCACATGTGCATGATGTAACACTCGGTCAAGAATCGCATTTGCGATCACTGGATCAAAAAATACATCATCCCATGAATTAAAGTTGATATTTGTGGTAATGATCGTACTTCTTTTTTCATATCGCTTGTCAATCAGTTGGAAAAACAGCTTTGCATCATCTTTTTCAATCGGAAGATAACCAAGCTCATCAATGATCAGCAGCTTATATTTGAAAAAATGTTTTAATCTTGCTTCTAGACGATTCTCCAGTTTTGCTTTTTTAGCTGCATGATCAGATCATGGCATTTGATAAAATATGTACTGTAACGTTTTTTTGCTGCAGTTACTCCAATCGCAGTGGCAAGATGTGTCTTACCTACTCCGCTCGGACCTAAAAACACGATGTTTTCAGCATTTTCCAGAAATCTTAAAGTTGCAAAATCCTTGATCTCTTCCGGATTGATGGATGGCTGAAATTCAAAATCAATCTCATAATTCGTTAGTTTACAGAGACCTTCCGTAAATGATAATGGTGACGAAGTGATCAGATCGATCACTTCATCAAGATGAAGATCCATCTGATTCAGCTTCAGATACTCAAGGTTTTTTTAATTGTACATATGTGCTATTCATTTTTAAACATTGCTCCTATCTGTGTCAGGTTTTCTTTTGCAATCTTTTCAATATCCATTGTCTGCTCTTTGAACGTCTGTTTACTGATAGCAACATAATGATCGTGTGTATAATTGAGTTTTTTGCACTGATCGGATGTATCACGATCAGTTCTGTGTTATAGTACACATACAAATAATTATCATATACCTGTAATACCAGACGTTTTCCAAGATATTTTGGTGGTACGGAATATTGATTGGAACGATAAGTGATCATACAGGATGAATTCACTTTTACAGTTGTATGGGTCATCTGATAAGGCTTTCTTATCACATTGCGTGGAAGTGGTGATAAGTGAGCCTTTTCTTTTTGAAGATACATTACAGGGATCCTTCCGGTTCCTGGGTGTACCGCATGATTGATCCGTTCATTCAGTTTATGGACCAGTTGATTGAGCTCATGATAATCGAGAAGTCCGTTATAAGCATAGAGTTCATCGAGCAGTTTCATCGGAGCTTCTACTTTTGCTTTTGTCTGAGGCCGTGCAGCAATACAGGGTCGTACCTTAAATCCATAATCTGAAGCAAACTGGGCAAAGCGTGGATTCACTTTTCCTTTACTGTAAGCAGTCCGTGGCTGATCCATGACCGTCTTCATGTTATCTGTCAGAAGTTCTTCAGGGACTCCACCGAATGTTTCAAAGGCATCATTGATAAAGGAACATAAGATATCCTGTGTTTTCGATAATGATAATCTGTAAACACGAAACCGAGATGATGACAGCAGCAACACAAAGATGTTGATATCAATCCATTCACTGGATTTTAACAGAAACTTTATGGATTCTTTCCAGTCCAGCTGTGCCTGTTTCCCAAGAGGAGTTTCAAAACGCAGATGAGATTTCTTTTTGATATGTCGTTTCTGCCTTCGTTCAAAATAAGACTGGAATTCCGAATGCTGGCTGATGTATCTGCGGAAACTTGACTGGGCACAGGAAAGCCCGTGATTATCTTTTAAGAATTGCCATAAAACACGTTTATAATAGAAAATCTGCTGGTTTTCATCGGAAAGAAGATCTTTGATGATATCATAATAATCATCAATGCAAGATGAACGCCTGCGGGCTGTTGGTTTTTCATATCCTTTTAGATATTTATCAACCGTCCGTCGATCTTTTCCCAGCTCTCTGGCAATCTGACTTTTATTAATTTTCAATGTACTGTCCTCCAAAAAAGGTTTTAGTTTTACCAGATCCCTTAAAGAATTGATCTGAATGTCACTAGTAATCTTTGGTGTATATATCATAATAAATTCCTCCGTAGAGAATTTATTATAATGTGATTTTGTACATTTTTAAATAATCATTTCTGTACATTCTTATATTAGCATTTATAGAAGTTTTCAAGTATGTTGGTGTTTCGGTAGAAGAAATCGGTTATAATCAGCCGAAAGGAGTAAGATATCCAACAGAAAATCCATGGAGATAAAAAGGAGGATACGAAATGCTGTACATAGGTATTGATCTTGGTACATCAGCAGTGAAATTGCTGCTGATGGATCAGGATGGGAAAATTCACAAAATTGTTTCAAAAGAATATCCGCTTTACTTTCCAAAGCCGGGTTGGAGTGAACAGAGTCCAGAAGACTGGTGGAAACAGACCAGGGGCGGAATCAAAGAACTGACTGCAGAGTGTGATAAGAGTCAGATTGCTGGTATTGGCTTTGGTGGTCAGATGCATGGTTTGGTGATTCTTGATAAAAATGATGAAGTAATCCGACCGGCAATTCTCTGGAATGATGGAAGAACTGTAAAGGAGACAAACTATTTAAACGAAGTAATAGGGAAAGAAAGACTGTCTGAATGCACGGCGAATATTGCGTTTGCTGGGTTTACTGCACCAAAGATACTGTGGTTAAAGGAAAATGAACCGGATAACTTTGCGAAAATTGATAAAATCATGTTGCCAAAAGATTATCTTGCATATAGATTGAGTGGGTGTTTCTGTACAGATTATTCGGATGCTTCCGGAACATTGTTGCTAAATGTGAAAAATCGTTGCTGGTCTAAAGAAATGATGAAAATCTGTGATGTTAGAGAAGAGCAGCTCCCTGCACTTTTTGAAAGTTACGAAGTGGTAGGCGGCATCAAAACAGAGTTTGCAGAAGAATTTGGCTTTACAATCAATGTGAAAATTGTTGCAGGAGCAGGCGATAACGCAGCGGCTGCTGTGGGAACAGGAACCGTTGGTGAAGGTGGCTGTAATATTTCTCTGGGTACTTCAGGTACAATCTTTATTTCCAGTAAAGATTTCCGGGTAGATGAGAACAATGCACTGCATTCATTTGATCATGCAGATGGAGGATACCATCTTATGGGGTGCATGTTAAGCGCAGCCTCCTGCAACAAATGGTGGATGGAAGAAATCTTAAAAACTGAAGAGTTTGATAAAGAGCAGGAAAATATTACGAAACTGGGTGAGAACCAGATATTTTATCTGCCGTACTTGATGGGTGAACGTTCTCCGCACAATGATCCGGATGCAAGAGCGATGTTTATCGGAATGTCCATGGACACCGGAAGAGAAGAAATGACTCAGGCTGTACTGGAAGGAGTTGCTTTTGGATTACGTGATTCTTTAGAAGTCGCGAGAAGTTTGAATATTCCCATTAGACGAACAAAAATCTGTGGCGGTGGTGCAAAGAGCCAACTGTGGAAAAAGATCATTGCAAATGTTATGAATTTGAAAGTGGATGTGATCGAAAGCGAAGAAGGGCCGGGATACGGTGGTGCTATGTTAGCGGCAGTAGGTTGTGGCGAGTATGAAAATGTACAAGCGGCAGCAGAGAAAATGATAAAAGTAGTTGATACCATCGATCCAGATATGGAGCTGGTAGCAAAATATGAGGAGAAATATCAAAAGTTTCGTCAGATTTATCCTGCTGTGAAAGGATTGTTTTAATGAGATGAGGTTTGACGAAATGTCATAATGTTTCTGTAGTGAAGGTAAAGACTTTCTCCCAAAAGTGGGAAAAAGCCAATATAACGGCGGGCAATGATGTCCGCCGTATAATTATGCTTATTTATTTTTGGAAGCTAATATGTTTTTTGCTAGTGCAATGCCGACTTGTGGACATAGTTCCCGAATTTCCTGATATTTTTCTTCAATCAAATCTGGCTCATCTGCCAAGACATCCTCATAAATTTTCATCGCTTTTTTGAAATGTGTTTTAGCCTGTGAGATATTTGCTGTGATCAGGCAGATATTTCCCATGGATTCTTGCACCCGGGCATAATCCAGACAGTGATCCGAATTATAGTCTTTGATAATCTGTGCCAGTTTCTGGAGAGCCGACATTGCCCACTCTGGTTCCTGCATTTCTGTCAATAAGGCAGCATAATTGTTGATTTGGGAAATGCTGTCATTGGTATAAAGCAGTTGGTACTGCTCAAGAAGGAAGATACCCTTTTTCCATGTGTTCTTTTGCAAGCTCTGCCTGATCATTCATGCGGTAAAGACCGCCCAGATTCGCATGAAGGTTGGAGACAAGGTGGGCATTGTCCTCTGTGATTTCTTTGATCTGTGCAAGGGCTTCTTTTTCCAGTTTGATGGCTTTTTCCGGCTTTGTTTCCATACATGCCTGATAGTCCAGTAATAATGCACGGTCGGTAGCACTACCGTTTTCATTCCCTTTCAAAAGCTGCTTCATCTCCAGGATAATCTCTTTCATACCTTTCCTGTAACGGTATTTCTCCATATATAGGAAGACATCCTCAAGAAACAGCAGGTACTTGGTCAGATCATCTTTTTCCATCATCCGTATGATATTCCCGACTGTCTGAAACAGTTTTTTATAATAGCTGACTTCCGTTCCATGCATCAGACATATTTTTTGCAGAGAATCAAGCAAAGTATGGCAGGCTGTGACCGAAGGTTTTGTTTCTGAAAGGGCAATCTTCTGAATCAACGGATGCAGGGAAATTGTATGCCGTGTAGTTCATTCTTATGTTAGCATTTATAGATGTGATAGCTATTCTGGAAGAGAATATTCTGGAAGTTATCAGCCAAGACAATTCTGATGAAATCGAGGAAATTAACAAGACCATTGCAGAAAAGCAGAAGGAACTCTTGGCATTGGTACATGGCAAAAAAGACTATTCAAAATGTGCTGATGAAATGGAAGAACTAAGACAGAATAAACAGTTGCTTTTGGTAAAGCATGCTCAGACTGAAGGTACCAGACAACGAATCAATGAACTGGCAGCATACGTTAAAACACAGGATACTCAGATAACAGAGTATGATGATAAATTGGTTAGAAAATACATCGAGCAGATACAGATCTATGACGATAAGTTTGTGGTCTGCTTTAAGGCAAAGATGGAAATCAATATTTTAAGATAAATATATTGAGTGAACTGTCCTCACTACTAAGAAGAAATTCTTGGTAGTGAGGTTATTTTTGTTGAAAATACAATGTACATTGACAAATATATTGTCAAGTGATATTATATTTTCAACAGGAGGATATATCAATGGTAGAGATTCAGAGAATGCAAGATAATTTATTATTGATTCGTAGGGCTATTGGGTGGACTGCATCTGAATTTGGTGAACAGATTGGTGTTACCCGTCAGACGATAAATAATATCGAAAGTGGAAGAAACAAACTGACGAAGACACAGTATATTGCTATGAGAAGTGTGATTGATGCAGAGATTGTAAAGCATCCGGAGGAAACAGAGATGGTTAAAATTCTCCTAGATATGCTAATTGATCATCCGGAAAATTATTCGAAGGCTGATTATAATGAATTGCTTGAGAAAGCAAACTTAATGTCTCCATCAATATTAGCAGGTACTGCAACAAGGGAGACTGTTTCCAAAGAGTGGATGAAGACTGCAGGAGCAGTTGGAGCAGTTGTAGCAGGTGCAATGGCAGTTCCTTTTGTAGGAACACCGATTGTGGGTGCTGCAGTCGGAGGATGGTTAGCAAAAGCAGTTATGGCTACAGATAAGAGGAAGGGGGATAAGTGATGAGCAACCATCAAAAAGGTTATATTACCAAAAAGAAAAATATGAATTTTCAGAGTGTAGAATCACTTCAATCCATTGTTAATGTGGTGAATGAGGCTGCTGCTGTTAATGATAAAAAGAGAACAATAAGGGAAAGTGCGATTCCAGAAGTGTTAGCTGGGGCACTTGGTGCAGGTATTGGAGGAGTAGGTTCATTTGCTGCTTTGTATGGTTTGGGCTCAGTTGTGGGACTCTCAGCCGCAGGAATAACCTCTGGCCTCGCTGCTGCTGGTGGTATTGTAGGTGGTGGAATGGTAGCCGGAGTTTTTGTACTTGCTGCACCAGTCGCCGTCCTTGGAGGAGTTGGTGTAGGAGTTGTCTCACATCTGAAAAACAAACAATTACGTCAAGAAAAAGAGAGACTTTATAAGGAAGCTTTAAAGTAAACATGATGCAATTATTAAAGCTTTAAAAGAAGAAGCTGATGCAGACAAAGAACGAATGGATTATCTGCAAAGCCTAAACATCCTACTTCAAAGAGCAATAACGGATTTGCAGAAAGATTTAGGAATAGCATCATAACGGAGGTGTGCAGATGGAACAGGAGAACGAAGAATTAGAAATGCAAAACAATTCGAATAATATATTTGATAATTTCGTAAACGGAATAGAAGAACATCCGAAAGAAGCGAGTGTTGGTATATTAGGTCTCCTGGCAGCCCTGGGAATGACTAATTTTATTCAATGGAGAAAAAGACGGAAAGAGAAAAAGCGTCATGAAGAAGTAGAGAATCTTCAGAAGGATGCAATTCAGAAACAAGATGCTCAGATTCAAGACTATAGGGACTTATCCGAAGAAAATGAGTATTTGAAAAAATTAAACAGTTCCCTATGTGATGCACTTGTGGAGTCAAGCGAAGGTGGTGAATCTGATAATGAAGGATAAAAGCAGAAGCATGGAGCAAGAAATAAATAATGTACTTGTACATCACGATATGATGTTAAAAGAAATCCAAGAGAAAAGAAAGCAGGCATCACAATTTGATACTTCTGCTGCAGAGAAAATCTTGAAAAGTAGAGGGTACGATTTACCGCAAAGGAAAGATTCTGTAGCACCATTGAACAAACGTAGAGTAGTGGTCGTGCGTCCTTGGAACGAGATTCTAGAAGAGGCAGATAAGTTTGTTGTGGGCGAGTGTGAGATAGAATCTATATTCACAGAGGAAGAACTGCAACAGAATAAAGAGGCTGTTCGATTGATGAATGAAGAGTTTAATCAAATACATCATCTTGATAAAGTTGATGTGGCAATCGGAGCGCTTGCCGGAATGGTTGGAGCAGCTGTGGATATATTGATGGTCGGTATTCCTGAAAAAACACCAGAAGGGTTAAAAGCAGGACCACTGTCTAATTATATTAGAGATTATTTTGATAGAAAGTTCCCTGAAGAAGAAATGCAAAAACTAGCTAATTCGAAAGAAAGCAAGGTTCCATTTGATGCACAGGATAATCGCCATACAACAATTCGTGTTGAAGGTTTATCTGCTTACTATCACAGATTACTGCAGTTAGGACATGATCCGGTTCTAGGATTTGTTTTTGGAGTTGCTGATATATTAACTGGCCGTATGACAACCATAGATAAGACGGGTAAGGTAGTTAGCCAGGTAATGGAGAATTATGCTGATAGAAAAGAAACAGAAATCTTCAGGGCTCTGGCAAAGCAGATTGCTCATTTTAAATCAGACGTCACTACATCAATGGGATTGCCGGCACCGTTTATGAGTATGTTCAATCTGCTCCAATTTGGGAACATTGGTGAATATGATCAAACCATTGCTGAAATAGTGCAGGGAATGTATTACGAGGGATATGACTTTATTCACTTCTGTTCAATGTCGATTCCAACAATGCTTGTTGAAGTAATTGTTCGAATGGGATATGCGTTCAAAAGAATTAACGAAGGTCATGCAATAAAGGATTCTATTCCAGTTTCATTAAATAGAGAAAAGCATCCAAAGTTAGCTACAATGTTATTTTTAGGGCATTCAGCGGCAACAGCTGTGAATGCCGGAAAGGTTGCCTTTACTGAAAACCCTATGGCAATCAATTACGCTCAGTGGATTGCTTTTACGAAGTATTCATATTCTCAGCTGAAATGGGCAGTCATGAAGAAACCTGCGATGAGAGATGCTTATGTAATAGGAAAGATATATGAGGAAATGAATGTTGTATTTGCCGAAGTTGATAATACGTTTGAAGAATATACACGAGACAAAATTGTCATTTATAGCTGAAAAGTAGTTACTAAAAAGCAAATGACAGGTGGAGGTAAGAGAAATGGATGAATATTTTTGTCCTAATTGTGGAGCTACATTAAATTATCAAGATGGATTCGATCCATCGCTTGGAGCATGGACATGCACAGAATGTGGGCATACAAATGGAATAAATGAGGATGAAATTATAGATGGTAAGCATTTTACCTGTCCTGAATGTGGAGCAATATTAAATAACCAGTTCGGTTTCAATGCATAGGATGATGATTGGGAGTGTTCATCATGTGGAGCAAAACTGACACATAGTTACTCGGATGATGATTATAGTGTTGTGGAAGAAGATAAAATATGTTGTCCCAATTGTGATGCTAATTTGGAAGATTAATGGGGATATTCAGAGTATAATTACGATTGGACATGTACAGAGTGTGGTGCTCATCTTCATCGTGAATATACATCAGATGAGTTTGAGCAGGTAGAAGAGAAGAGTATGATGATTGGAAATGTGAATGTTGTGGCACGAAACTTCATAGATATTTTGGGGATCATGAATATTCGATTGTGGACGAAAATGATGATGACCATACAGATACTAGCGAGACAAAAGAGCCACACTCTTATTCCAGTGAACAATTTACATATAGAGATGCCTTTGATCGCGAGGATAAATCAGTTTTATTAAAGGAAAAATCAGAACTTCGAAAAATAAGAATGAAGGCGTTCTTCACATCTAGGAAGAAGGTGCCAATTGGTTATAGTACACAGCAACTGGTAGGCAAAAACTACAGAGAAGTGGAAAATAGACTGTATAATCAAGCATTCAAGAATATACATCTTAAGTCTCAAAAAGATATTTATGTGAATTCTATTTTTAAAGATGGAGAAGTAGAAAGTGTATTGATTAATGGAACTACAGTTTTTTCACAACAGGAAATGTATCCTTATGATTCTGAGGTGGTCATTACTTACCACGAAAAACGAGAAATCACAATTTCGTTTACACACGGAAATTTATGAAAATTGAATTATATGGATGTTCATAAGAAACTTTCAAATTTGGGATTTATCAATATTTCTGTTCAACCCATAAATGATCTTACAACTGGTTGGATAAAAAAGGACGGCTCGGTAGAAAGTGTGAGAATAAATAGTAACACAAATTATAGAAAAGGTGCAGTTTTTAAGTATGATGTTCCAATCGTGATAGAATATCATACATTCAAGAATAGACACTAAAGAGGATACAGATTATGAATTTAGGAATATTTGAATACTACCTTATTGGAGTTAATATAATTGGATTTTTTATGTATCTGCTTAATATGTTTTTGTACTCACATACTGAAAACGGACAAGTTGATGCTATTTTAACTAGCTGGTCTTTAATTGGCGGATCGGCCGGTATATTGCTTGCAATATTACTGTTTGATCGCAAGGCTGTCAAAGATAATATGATGTCGAGAGTGTTTATCGCATGTGTGTTTGTGATACAAGTCATAATATTATTGATGGTAAAGGGGCATCATGCGGATCACATAACACTAGCATTTTGGGAATTTTTTGCAAAATATAAAATATTGTTGATATATTTAGCAGTCATCAATTTTATAGCGTTCGCAGCTTATGCAATTGATAAAGTTAATGCAGCTGAGCATCGTTCAAGAATTAGAATTGTAACGTTACTTGGTTTAGTTTTTGTTGGTGGTTCGATTGGTAGTTTATTGGCAATGTATTTATTGCGTCATAAGACTAAGAAAGATTATTTCACTGTTGGTGTTCCATTAATAATGATAATGCAAGTAGTCGTGATTTTTTATGCAATGAATGCAGGATGGTAATAAGGTATACTTTTTAACGATAGCTCCGACCTATTGTTAAAAGGTTCGTGGATATGTTCCCTAGTACTAAGCCAAAAATCTGAAATTCATAGGGAGCTGTCCTTTCATGTGGAGACGGTCTGTTTGCTGTCACGCAGAAAAATATTAAGGTCCCAGGGGCATTAAGAAATCAGTTTACAAAATAAATTGTACAAATAAGAACAAATTGTTCAAAAATTCTAAACAAAATAATCATTTAAATTATAGCCTTCATAAAAAAATAAGCAGAAAAGTCATTGTAATATTTACAGTGGCTTTTTCATTGTGGTAGAAATTTAATTGTGATAAAATATCATAAAGATGAACTGCACAGAAGTAAGGAGTGAAAGAATATGATGTATCCAGATGGAAAAGTAAAGGTATATATTGAAACACCAGATGAAACAGGTGGATTTCATGATGCTATTTGCTGGTTACCAGATTATACATGGGAAGTTCACGGATATTCAGAGTCATGATGTATTTTAAACAACTTATTCGAGATAATGCACACTTAATTATAGAATTTTCTCAAGAAGGAGGGATTCTGAATGCCGCAAATATTTAGAGTTGGGCCGTATAGCATTTATTTTTGGTCGTATTTTCAAAAATGATCGACGACATCCAGGTGTACTAGTAGAAGTAAGGAAAACAACAGCTGTCGATATAATTTGGAATATGATAAAACTAAAAGTAATCTCAAAAGATGATTTAAATGATTTTTTAGACGAATTAAAACAAGAAATGGAAAGGCGAACAGGAGCATTAGCAAAATGAATAAAAATAGAAAAATCGTTTTAGATACCTTAAATGAGCAAAATATAGAATACGAAATGTTTGAGCATCAAGCTGTCTACACAGTGGATGAAATCGAAGACTCTGATCTGTGGAATCATGAAAATGGCATAGGAGCGAAAAATTTATTTTTAAGAGATGGTAGTGGAAAACACCATTTTCTTGTGATCATTCGAGAAGACAAGCAGGCAGATCTTAAGAAAGTAAGAGATGAGATTGGAAGTTCTAGACTTAGTTTTGCTTCAGCTGAGCGCTTAATGAAATATTTAAATATCGAACCAGGATCTGTTTCGCCATTAGGTATTTTGAATGATAAAGAATGTGTGGTTCCAGTCTTTTTTGATGAAGATCTGAAAGAATACGAATATATTGCAGTACATCCAAATGATAATACAGCGACGATCTGGATGAAACTTACGGATCTTTTGGATGTTATAAAGATGCATGGAAATCAAGTGAATTTTATCAGTGTGTGATAAATTTCATAGAAATTTCTTACAAAAACAACACTGCAACAACTAATATAGAAGTTACAAAAGCTCAGATAGGATATTTATTTTCAGTAAATCCAATAAATTCATTTAGTTTAAAGAATGGAACTTCTAAAAATATTTCCTATAGTATATACAATCATTTTGTCAATGTACCATTGATTTTAAGTGAAATGAAATACAAAGTTTCTTCTCCATCGATATGTAAAGTATCGGCTTCTGGTAAAATAACAGGGTTAAAAGCTGGAAAAACAAGTGTTACGATCACACCAAAACAAGCTCCATCGTTTGCCAAAACGATTACGATAACGGTAACAGATACTTCCCTTGGGAAAGTAACTTGGGGCAAATGTAAGAGATCTTCGAAAACAGTTCAGTTACAGTGGAAGAAAGTAAGCGGTGCAACCTCCTATCAGGTATATCGTTTTAAAGGTAAAAAATGGGTAAGAGTAACAACGACCAAGAAAACAAGTTATAAGTATAAGAAAGCACCAAAGAATGGATCTTATAAAGTACGAGCTGTAAAAACGTCTGGAAAGAAAAAGATATATGGAGCTTTTTCTAAAGTAAAGAAAATTAAATAAACAAAAAGCCTCTGTGTATGATGTTAATAAAAAGTTTGAAACATCACACAGAGGCTTTTTATTATATTATTTATTGATATGTTTCGAATTCAAGTAATCCAAAATCTAGAAACAATTCTTAATAATATCTTCATCAAGTCCATTCTTGCAAGTTATATTTCCTATTACAAAATACAAGATTCCACCGGCAAGAAGTCCCCATACAACGGCATTGATTCCTGCGATCTGTACATTATAGTAACAAAATACATAAGTGATCGCTGCTCCAATAGAACTAAAGACGGCTGCCTGTTTTGTTCCTTTCTTCCAGAACAATCCACCAACTAAAGGCCAGAAGAAACTGCATTCCAGACCACCCAAAGCAAACAGATTCAGGAAGAAAATGATATCAGGTGGATTGATCGTAAGTAAGATGACGATCACACCGAATGCAAATGTAACAAGTGTACTCATCTTTCCAACATTTTTGTTATAAGATTTAATTTTCACAGGATCATCTTTGACAACATAGTTACGCCACAGATCTTTTACAATTGCTGCAGAAGCAAGGATCAAAAGAGAATCAGCAGTAGACATAACAGCAGCCATAGGTGCTGCAAGGAATGTTCCAGCTAATCCAACGGGCATGATCTTCTGAACAATATACGGAATAAAATAATCAGAAGTTGGAAGATTCTTTGTATCTACCAGTGCACCTGCCCATGTACCAGCCATATGCATACCAACGATGATAAAGCTACAAGTAACCGCACCAATCCACATCGCAGAATGAAGACTCTTTGTATTTTTAAATCCCATAGAACGAACAGCGGTCTGTGGAAGTCCAAGAGTACCAAATCCTACAAGAATCCAGAAACTAAGCAAAGTTCCGGGACTATATTTTGAAAATAGATCATCATATACACCAGGTAGATTCTGTGCAAGTCCAGCATCAATACCAGCAAGTCCACCGCCAGCTTTTAATACGAAGAATAAAAGTAAAAATGTACCGACACACATGATGATTCCCTGAATCGTATCTGTGATCGCAACAGCACTGAAACCACCGAAAGATGTATAGATGATAACAACTGCACCAAAGATCAATAAAGAAACGACATGATCAAGTCCTGTGATGGAAGAGATCAAAGTTGCTCCACCAGTAAACTGTCCGATCATCTGTGCCATAAAGAAGATAACCATAAGTAAACTGGTTACGATAACTAATACATCACTTTTATAACGAGCTTTTAAATAACCGACAACAGTAACGGCACCGGTTCTTCTTGAAACTAAAGCTAATTTATTTCCAAGAACCCCAAGTACCAGAAATGTAATCGGAACCTGTACGGTAGCGATCCATGCCTGTGCATATCCGTAAGTAAGACCAGCAGCTCCAGGTCCGGAGATAAAGGAACTTACAGAAGTATAAGTTGCCATGGTTGTCATTGCTAAAAGAAGTCCATTCATATTTCTTCCACCGATAAAGAATTTTTTCTCAGAAGAAGTATGCTGTTTTTTATTCTGACGTTTACTAAAAATGATACCGATCGCGGCATTTAAAATGAGGTAAACGATAAAGATCATAAGAATGATTTTCTGATTTGCTGACATTTTATTCTTCTTCCTCCTCTTCATCATCATAATCGAAGTTAATAAATACATGTTTTAATAAGTACCAGACACCGATCAAAGAAAGTATGATCGTTCCGAAAGTTGATACGCTAAACCATGCTGGCATTCCTAGAAAATAAAAGCCAGTACCATTTAATAAAAATGCACTGGCAATATGCCAAGCACAGCAGATCAAAACAACGATCAGTGTTCCACGGATTTCACGCATACACTGTTCGTGTTTCTCCTGTCTTGTTAATTTTTTCATATGATATAATCTCCTTAATTTAAAGGTCAGGCTCACTCAATGGGATATCTGCCAAAGGTATTATCTTATAAAAAGAGAAGAAAATCAACCGATTTGGCTTATGTATTAATTCTTATTACAATAGAAAGAACACATACAGTTCGAAAGGAATTCTTGCAGTAAGGATGTTTCCATGATAAAATTTACAAAGAATTTTTATCAAAAATGAGTGCGTAAAAAAGTGATAAGTTTAGGCTTGGATTCAGGTTCATCTATGACAAAAGCTGTCTTATTCAAAGATGATCATATCATAAAGACGAAGATGATTCCAACATCGATCAGTCCAAGGAAATCTTTAGAAGAACTTTATCTAGATATGATAAATGAAAAGGAAAGGATTGATGTAGTCGTAAGGTTTATGATCATCACAATTGTTTTATTGATCATAGCTAATATCGTATTATATCGCACAAGATTAGGACTTCGACTGATGGCTTGTGGTGAACATCCTCAGGCAGCGGATTCTGTTGGAATCAACGTATATAAGATGCGTTATATCGGCGTATTGATCTCTGGATTTTTAGGAGGTCTTGGTGGTATCGTTTATATCACAGCCGGTGTATTTGAATGGAAATTCGAAAATGGTGTTGCCGGATTTGGATTCCTTGCACTGGCCGTTATGATCTTTGGACAGTGGAAACCAAACTTGATCGCATTAGCAGTCATTTTATTTGGATTATTCCGTGCATTATCAAATGTATACGCAGGATTTGATTTTCTGACAGCCTTAAATATTCCGGGAACATATTATAAGATGCTTTCATATATTATTTCCCTGCTTGTACTGGCAGTTTCTTCTAAGAAATCAAGAGTGCCGAAGGCAGAGGGTATTCCGTACGATAAAGGACAAAGATAACAAAGGAGATAAGATACGCAATGGGTATTGTAGTAATCGGAGATGTATTTATAGATATTAAGGGGTTTTCTACATCCCCTTATATCCCATATGGGAGAAACGCCGGAACGATCGCACAGATTCATGGCGGCGTTGGACGTAATGTTGCAGAAGACATTGCGAATGTAGAATTAGAACCAACATTTGTAAGTTCTGTTGACGATGATGCGATGGGAGAAGATGTTATCCGCAAATTAGACCGTCATAAAGTCAACACAAAATATATGAGAAAAGTAAAAAATGGAATGGGAACATGGCTTGCAGTTTTTGACCATGAAGGAGATGTGGTAGCGTCCATTTCCAAACGACCAGATCACGGACCAATTGAACAGATTCTTGATGAATATGGAGACGAGATCTTTAAAGATGCAGACAGTATCGTAATCGAAATTGATATTGACCGTGAGATCGTGAAAAAAACATTTCATTATGCAGAAAAATATGGAAAGAAAGTCTATGCGATCGTATCGAATATGACAATTGCGATTGAGAGAAGAGATTTCATTCGAAGAATTGAATGTTTCGTATGTAATCAGCAGGAGGCAGGAATCCTATTTTCTGAAGATTATGAGGAAATGAGTGCAGAAGAATTATCCAAAGTTCTTCCAGAACGTATCAAATCTGCAAAGATTCCAAAGATGGTCGTTACAATGGGTGGCGAAGGTGCTGTTTATGCTGATCAGAACGGAGAATGCGGAGTTTATCCAGCATTAAAGGTAGATGTTGTTGATACAACAGGAGCTGGAGATGCATTTTTCTCAGGTGTGTGCATTGGGCTGACTTATGGAAAGACATTAAGAGAAGCATGCGCGATCGGTACAAGACTTGCATCTACCGTCATTTGTACATCAGAAAATATTTGTCCAAGATTTATGCCGGAAGAGTTCGGCATCACGAGGTAAATGCCATGGAAAGTATAATTATAGGAATTGCCGGAGGTTCCGGTTCCGGAAAGTCTACATTTACAAACAGAGTTAAAAAATATTTTGGTGATGATGTCACAGTGATCTATCATGATAATTATTACCGCAGACAGGATGGAATTCCATTTGAGAAGCGTGTGACAGTCAATTATGATCATCCTGATTCTCTGGAAACAGATCTTCTTGTGGAACATCTCAAACAGTTAAAAGCAGGAAAAACTGTGGAATGTCCAGTTTATGATTATAATCAGCATAATCGTTCTGATGAGATCATCACAATTGAACCCAAACCTGTCATTTTAGTTGAAGGAATCTTACTATTGGCAGATGAGCGAATCCGTGATCTGTTAGATATCAAGGTATACGTTGAAGCAGATGCAGATGAGCGAATTCTTCGAAGAATCCTGCGAGATGTAGAAGAACGAGGAAGAGACCTCCATGGAATCATCGATCAGTATTTGGCAACGGTCAAACCAATGCATTACATGTATGTAGAGCCGACAAGAGCAAAAGCTGATATTGTGATCAACAGTGGAAAGAATGATGTGGCATTTGATCTGTTTGTGTCAAAGATCGCACAGTTATTAGATGAGATGGACGGGAAAACAAAATAGAAAGAAAACCGATAAAAAGCACTGGAAGTTATAGTTTTCTGGTGCTTTTTTAACTTTTTCAAAAAAATTTTAAAAATTTTTCATTTTTTTAAAACTTTTTTGAAACCACGTCTGTCTATATAGTATAATAGCAATAAATCAACAACAAAAAGGAGAAAAGTTATGAGAAAAAACAAAATGATGGCAGCTGCATTTGCAGTGATGATGAGTGTTTCTATGGTAGGTGGAGTACCTGTATCCGCATCAACGAATTCAGTGAAAGCGGCAACTGCAAAATCTACAGCAGGTATTCATATAAAAAATACGGTTAATCTGGATCAAAACGGCAGAGCAAAATACAATGGAACTTTTGCAAATAATGAAGAATATTATAAATTCACTCCATCTAAAACAGGAACATTAAAAATTGTTTCAACAGGCGGTTCAAATTATGTTAAAAATTGTCTTCGAGAAGAATTTTCAAATCAAATGCTTGTAGATTATCCTTTTATTTTTTCACCAAATGGATATTCATTAACAACAGAGTATACATTAGCTAAAGGAACAACCTATTTAATCGGAGCTTTAAATTGTGGCTCAGATAATGCTAGTTACACGATTGCTTTTCAATTCAAAGAGCTGAAAGAGTCATTCCCTGAAAGCTATGATACTCAGAATGAAGAGATGAGTGATGCAAAATATGTAGAATTAAACAAGAGATACTATGCAGTACGTGCAATCAGTGAAACAGCAGATTGGTTTAAGTTTACAGTAAAATCTGAAGCAGATATTTCTGTATCAGGTGATGTAGTAGATTGGGATGTTTATAACAGTAATGGGGCACCCGTAAATCAATCAACAGGGTTAAAAAAAGGTACATACTATGTAAATTTCCATGCAAGAAATGCCAATGGACAATATAGTTTTATAGTTATTGATAAAAAAGCAGCTCAAAATAATAATAAAAAGCCTAATAATACAGTAACAAAACCAAAAGCAACCTACATTACAAAATTAACAAAAGGTTCCAAACGCTTCAAAGTCAGCGTAAAGAAACAGTCTGTGACAGGATATCAGGTTCAGTATTCTTTAAAGAGTAACTTCAAAGGATCAAAAACAAAATCATTTAAAGGGACATCTTATACAGTCAAAAAATTAAAAGGAAAGAAAAAATACTATGTAAGAGTTCGTTCTTATAAGAAATCTGGAAGTAAGACTTTATATTCTGCATGGTCTGGTAAGAAGAGCGTGAAGACTAACAAATAATTCATAACAAAAATTTAAAATCATAAAACTTTTCCCATCACCTCCCTGTCTAAGTAATATAAGCAACAGACATGGAGGTGATGCTATGAAAGACAGGTTTATGCAATGGATCATAGCATTGATCAAACTGGATCGGAGTTATTTTCTAAAAGATACGGAAAGAAGGAACCATGCATACAAACAAATGAGAAAGAAAGAGGAACAACGATGGAAATCAAAGAAGCAATCATAAAGGCACAGAATGGGAATCAAAGTGCATTTTCATTTTTATATGAACAAACATACAAAAGTAAATACTATCTGGCATTAAAATATATGAAAAATAAAGAAGCCGCAGAAGATGTGCTGCAAGATGCTTATCTGAAAGCATTTTCCAAACTAGGGACTTTAAAACAGCCAGAAGCATTTGAAGGCTGGCTTGGAATGATCGTTGCCAATACAGCAAAAAATATGCTGGTAAAGAAGAATCCTCTTTTATTTTCAGAGATGGCGCTAGATCAGGAAGGGGAAGAATATGTCTATGATGTAGAAGATGAAGATTCGGAAAATCAGCCCGAACTTGCATACACCAGAGAAGAAACAAAAGAACTAGTACATATTCTGTTAGATGGTTTGTCTGAAGAACAACGAATGGCTATCTTAATGTTTCATCTTGAAAATGCTTCAATCTCAGAGATTGCACAGGCAATGGACTGTTCCGAAAATACAGTAAAATCAAGATTAAATTATGGACGAAAGAATCTAAAGATTCAGGCGGAACAATTACAGAAGAAGGGATACAAACTTTACGCTGTGGCTCCAGTGTTACTTCTTGTATACTTGCTGCGTAATGATCGAAGTGTTATGGCAGCTGACAAGACATTCCTTGCAGATGGAAAAGCAATGGAGACAAAGATCCTTCAGGAATATTTCAAAAATACAGCGAAAACCACAGGAAAGATTAGCAATGCAAAAGCGGTAGATACAGCAGGGAAAGCAGCGGCAAAAAGTGCTGTTAAAGGTTCTATCGTAAATAAGATTGCAGCAATTGCAGTTGCAGTCGGTGTAATCGGTGGAAGTGCATATGGAATCGTCGCATGGAACAACCAGAGAAATCAGACAGCACAGATGGCAACCGCAACAACGGAAAGCTCAAACAGTACAAAGAACACATCAACATCAGAAAATAAAATATCATCTGCAACAACAGAAGCAACGACCGAACAGCCAAAACAGAAAATAAAACTCAGTGAAGTATACAAGAAAGTTTTAACAGATGTAGAAAATGGGAAATACGAATTTCCAGATTCACAGGGAAATACAGATTATTATTATTTTGTTAGAGATATGAATAAGGATGGTGTCAAGGAATTGATCGTTGCTCCAAAGTGGAGTGTAAACGAATATACGAATTATGACATACGAGTTTTTAGTTGCATAAATTCTGAAGAAGGTTATAAGTTGTCTGTTATTTCTGGACATAAGTGGATTTCGAATCTCTCAACAAATGGAGGAGTATGTATTCCATCTGATGGGAATGGACTTTTGATTCATAATTTCACCAAAGGCACTGGACAAAGCGATGTTCATCGTATGACAATTCAGAATGGAAAATTAGTCTATGGGGATACAGAGCAAACCTTTAGCATGGGGGATTCTGAATGGGATAAATTTGGTGAGGAAAATCCCGAGGCTACTTGGACTGCGATTTCTGATAAGAGCAAAATTGAAGAGTTACAATAACATAAATAATAGGGAAGTGAAACAAATGAATCTAACAAGAACAAGCAAATATGTAAGTCTTCTCCTCCGTCATAAGCCTGAGAAAGCAGGAATTCATCTGGATCAACACGGATGGGCAGAGGTTGATGAGTTAATCAAAGGTGTTTCCAAAACGCATATGTTCAATATGGAAATCCTTGAGGAAATCGTAAGAACTGATAATAAACAAAGATATTCATTCAACGAAGATAAAACAAAAATCCGTGCCAACCAAGGACATTCGATTCCTGTAGATGTAGAATTAAAAGAAGCAAAACCGCCCAAACAATTATGGCATGGTACAGGAGAGAAATATGTTTCAGCCATTGATGAACAAGGACTTCTTCACAAAAACAGACTATATGTTCACTTATCAACGAATGAAGAAACCGCGATCAAAGTTGGAAAACGACACGGAAAGCCAGTTTTATATACTGTGAACGCAGAAGAAATGTATCAGGATGGATATAAGTTTTTCTTATCAAAGAATGGTGTATGGCTGACGGATCACGTGCCAGTGAAATATTTAGACAAGTACAAAAATTAGAAATATTGACAGTTGAGATTAAGTATTGTAATATTGATTAGTAATGACTAACATGATAAAAACGGAGGAAACATTATGGAATTTGAGACATTACCTAAGAGGAAAGATGTAGATGATATTTTGAAATTCTTTTAGTGTGTAATATATAACTTAAAATAAACAGCCTTGTTACCATTTATTTATCATGATAACAAGGCTATTCTTTTATTTTTTAATCAATTCATATTCTTCCAACAATTTTTCAATATCCGTATCCTTGACAAACTTCAACAGCCAGCCCTTTAATTTTTCAATTGGCATTGGCAGATCCATATCAAGCAGAGATTCTCCATCCATCAATCGAACACTCGCATCCAACAAATTCCTTACATCGTACACACTTCCCCAAACCTCTGGCACTCCTCGGTCAACGTCAAGTAGTCCATACACAGCTTCCATAGCTGTTCTCACCGAATATTCAGTAGTAAAAATTGTATCTCTTGGCGTTTCAGCAAACTGACCTAAGAATGCAAAGTTAACACACCCATCAGGAATCACATCCGGGCGGTCTCTGGCGGTTCTTGGCATAAAAAATGCGGTAATATAAGGCAGCATTGTCGGTACAGTATTCGCATGATCTTTTGCTAATTCGTCGATTTCATCCAGTGGTATTCCAATATGATATAACCATTCCGCTGTAATTTCTTCTCCAGTACAATCTTTCATTGGCTTATGAATATAATTTCCTGGTGTGTCACAAAAAAGACTGTATAGCCAGATACAGATTTCACCTTCTTTTTGTTTTCGAAACTGTCCCTGACGATTGACGGTCCAGCTTAATAGCCAGTTGGAATCCTCGCAGGAAACAATACCTCCAGTTACAACCTTTCCGGAAAGAGGATCTCGTTTACAGATTCTTGTGATCGCATCAATGATCTTTGTATCACTGGTTGTGATCGTCGCAGATTCCCAACGTGTTTTACTAACATTTCCACAGAATTTCTCTGGATGACCAAAGGAAGGATCCTGTTTTGCAATATTCTTCCAAAGATTCCAGCACCCAGTGATACGAATCATTGCATCGCCATTTGCAGGTGTGTGATGATCTCCATACAGTGTACTTTCGGTACAACTTCCATTTGTCACAAAGACAAGATCATCTTTTGTCAGCGGAAGTATCTTTGTTTTAGAATTTTTGATATATTCGATACTTTTTGCAACCTTTTGATCATTTTCAAATGAAAAGATTACGTTCGTAACTTGTGTATGGAAATGAAAGATAACACCATTTTGTTTCAGATATTCGATCATTGGCAAGATCAAAGATTCATACTGATTATACCGTGTAAATTTCAAAGCTGAAAAATCAGGCAATCCACCAATATGATGGATAAACCGCTGTAGGTATAATTTCAGTTCCAAAGCACTGTGCCAGTTTTCAAAAGCAAACATTGTCCGCCAGTATAACCAGAAATCCGAATCAAAAACGTGTTCGTCAAAGACATCCTCGATTGTTTTATCATATAACTTTTCATTCGCAGTAAAGAATAACTTCATGATTTGCTTTCGACCTTTGGCATCGATATTGAATTTACCAAAGTTCTCAGAGGGTTTTCCTCGATGATTTGTTGCACGGCACAAGGAATAATTTGGATCTTCTTTGTTCAGCCAGTAAAATTCATCTAACACAGAGTTCTCTGGATGTTCCAGAGATGGAATACTATGAAATAAATCCCACAGACATTCGAAATGATCTTCCATCTCACGACCACCGCGCATAATATACCCACGATCAGGATCAGCGACTCCATCACAGGCACCGCCTGCAATATTGGATGCCTCTAAGATATGAATATGATCTCCTGACATTTGCGCATCACGAATCAGAAAACAGGCAGCAGCAAGAGAGGCAAGACCACTTCCTACAAGATAGGCAGATTTTTTTTCTATATCTTTTGGTTTCTTTGGCCTGGCAAACGCTTCATAATTTCCACTGGAGTAATAAATTCCTTTGCTATTTTTCTTCTGTTTATTTAATTCTGTGTTTTTGTAATCCGATTTTTTCACTTTTGTTTGAGGGTAAGAATATACAAGCTTTTCTTTCTTTGACTTTTTCATTGCAACAATGGCAGCACCTGCTACAGTCAGAATTCCTAGTTTTAAGATTTTTTTATTCATTTGGGTATCAGCCTTTCTATTATGATTTAAAAATAGTTTGCATCAAAAAGGTAGTTTTATTCTTTCGATATATTTGGTAAAATAAAAGAAGAATTATTCGAAAAGAATTGAGGAAAATAAAACAAGACCTTACAGTCATAACTGGCCATAAGATCTTGTCGCAGAAGAAAATGGATGACGACTTAATCATCATCGCGAGGTAAAAACGGTGGACGGAACGGATACAATTTTTCATAAGATTCAAGGTCGGCTTCTGTTCTTGGAACAACCTGGATCAATCCGGTACAGTCCGTAGTAGAGCAGATATTACACATTTCGAAGATATTTTCGTCAATTTCTTCGTTTGTAAGTTCTTGTTTCTTTTTCTTATCCTTCATGCATCGAAACCTCCTCGTTTCTTAGTATGTGATAATATCAAAAAAGTATTTTGTAAAATTCATCCAACAAAAAGTTGAAAATTTATGGAGATCAATGTATTTATGCAGAAATTACAGATAAAACACAAAACATGTTATATAGATCAAAATGGCTCCGATGGTCCGATCATCCTATGGGGAATGTACCCACATCGTGGAAATGAGATAGCACATATGTGGGAATGTCTGATGGAGACAGTCAATGATCAGGATTTTCTTTTATGTGCATTTCAGGTAGAAGACTGGAATGGGGATTTTTCCCCATGGAAAGCACCTGCTGCCTTTGGGAATGAAGATTTTAAGGGAAATGGTCTAAAAACTTTACAGTGGTTGACGAACGACCTGATTCCAGAATTAAAAACAGCTTATGGAGCAGACAGAGAAATTTATCTGATCGGATATTCCCTTGCAGGATTGTTTGCTTTATGGACAGCATATGAAACAGATATCTTCTCAGCAATTGCAAGCTGCTCAGGTTCTTTATGGTTCGAACAATGGGATCAATATGTGTCACATCATCGGATAAAGCATGAAAGTTATATCTACATAAGTCTTGGAGGAAAAGAAGAAAAAACAAAGAATCAGGTTATGGCAAGAGTTGGAGATCGAACGAGAAAACAAGAACAAATTTTGCAAAATGATCCAAAGGTAAAGAAAACAATTTTAGAATTTAATAGCGGTGGGCATTTTGCTGATTCCGAAAAAAGACTTTCCAAAGCGGTCAAATGGTTATTAAAAAATAGAAATAGCATATCGTCAAATGACAATGTGATCAATAATGTATATAATCGTGGCTTATAAATCTTTTTGATTGAGTACATCTTGTTGATATGTTAAAATTATAGAAAGCAAAAAGCATAGATCACACAGGAGGAATCAATATGAGCAAAAAAACAGCATTGATCACTGGTGCAGGTTCTGGAATCGGTCGTGCAACTGCACAGAAATTAGCGAACCATGGCATTAATTTGATTTTGATTGGACGAAATCTTAATAAATTAGAAGAAACAAAGAAGCTATGTGATAAAGTTGATATTAAATGTTTTTCAGTTGATATTAGTCACAAAGAAGAAATAAAAACATTGTTTGACCATAATTTGCAGTTTGATTATCTGATCAACAATGCAGGTGTAACGATGAATAAGAGATTTGAAGAAGTAACAGAAGAAGAATATGATCAGATCATGAGTATTAATGCTAAAGGACCATTTTTTATGTGTCAAAGTTCTTTACCAATCCTTCGTAAATCTGAAAGTGCAACAATTATTAATATTGGATCTGTAGTTGCATATAAAGGTTATATGGATCAAAGTGTTTACGCATCAAGCAAACATGCTTTGGCTGGTATGACAAAAGCATTGGCAAAAGAAGTAAGCAATGATGGAATTCGTGTGCATCTGATCAATCCGGGCGGAGTTTTAACAGATATGGTGCGACAGGCAAGACCTGATCTTCCACCAGATGCAAACGATATGATTGCACCAGAGGACATTGCGGATATTATTTATTTTATTTTAAGTCATAGAAGTAATGCGATCATAGATGAGATCAATGTACACAGAAGAACAAAAGAACCATTTTTATAAAAGATAGAATTTACTACAAAAAAGAAAATAAAACTTTTGCAGCACCCAGACTTTTAGGATGCTGTTTTTCTTTTGAGATATTCATGACAAAAATAGAAAGGAACAAAAAATTAATGAATAAAAAACAGCCGATCATAGAATTAAAACATATAAAAAAATGTTATACAAACAATGTGCCGGTCATTTATGATTTTAATCTTACGATCAATGAGGGAGAGTTTGTAACATTTCTAGGTCCTTCTGGATGTGGAAAAACAACAATTTTAAGAATGTTGGCGGGATTTGAGACACCAACGGATGGTGAAATCCTGTTTCATGGAAAAGATATCAGCATTCTACCACCAAATGAGAGAAAATTTAATACTGTCTTCCAAAAATACGCTCTTTTCCCACATTTAAATATTTATGACAATATTGCATTCGGGTTAAAAGAAAAGAAAATTCCAAAAGATGAGATTAAAAAGAAAGTAAAACGAGTACTAGAAGTCGTTGATCTGGAAGGTTTTGAAAAGCGAAAGATCGACAGCTTGTCTGGTGGGCAGCAGCAAAGAATTGCCATTGCAAGAGCAATTGTCAATGAGCCAAAGATCTTATTATTAGATGAACCATTAAGTGCCCTAGATTACAAGATGCGTCAGGAAATGCAGATCGAGTTAAAAAATATGCATAAAGAATTAGGTATTACGTTTATCTTTGTCACACATGATCAAGAAGAGGCATTGATGATGTCAGATAAGATCGTTGTCATGTCAAAAGGACAGATCCAGCAAGTTGGAACACCTGAGGAAATCTATAATAAGCCACAGAATGCTTTTGTTGCGGACTTTATCGGAGAGAGTAACATTTTTGATGGAGTAAAGAAATCAGACGATACTGTTCATTTTGCACATCATGATTTTCCATGTGAAGATGAATATGAAGCCGGTACCAGAGTTGATGTCATAATCCGCCCGGAAGATGTTATTTTATCATCTCCAGAAGATGGAAAATTTAGTGGTGAGGTTATTTCCTGCCTGTTTTGTGGCAAATTTTATGAAGTAGCTGTACAATCTGATAAAAATGAGATTGAAGCACATATTTTACACGAGATCAAACCAGGAACAAAAGTAGGAATCGATTTCACACCTGGAACGATTCATACAATGCCAAAAGATACGAAAGTAAATCATTATGTCGGTGTGATGGAAAAAGATGGTTATTTGAAATTTATGGATGGAAGTATCCCAGTTCCGGTTGAAAAGCTTTTTGATGGGTGCAGATTGGAACATGGTCATATCGTAGATCAAGATGGGCATAAAGTTCATTTAGAGGGAGAAAAGGTGAAAATGTTCTTCCCATCCAAACTTGCCAATCTTAGTGATGATCCAGAAGAAGGATATTTTCAGGGAAATATCATCTCTATTATCTACAAGGGTGATCATTATAATTATCGCATTGTGAGTGAAAATAAAGTAGAGTATTCTGTTGATGATGAAGATTTATGGAATATCGGAGATTTCGTAAGTGTCGTAATTCCGGATGATGCGATGGAATTTCAAAGAGTTTCGGAGGAAAGTAAATGAAAAATGACAGACTAAAAAGTATTCTTGGAATTCCATACTTATTGTTTTTGACAATTGTTGTTGTTTGCCCTGTGCTTATTTTATTATATTATGCATTTACCAATGGAACTGGACAATTTTCTATGGACAATTTTGTTCTGTTTTTTACAGACAGTAAGGCAATTGGAACCCTGATCTACAGCGCAATGATTGCGATCGTAACAACCGTTGTATGTTTATTGATCGCATATCCTGTGGCATATATTCTTGCAAAAGGAGATTTTAAACGCGGAAATGTATTATTGATGTTATTTGTAATGCCAATGTGGATCAATTTTACCCTTCGTATTACTGCATTAAAAGAGATCTTAACAATGATCGAAGGAAATCTTGCTTTCCATCCATTTTTAAATACAGTGATCGGAATGACTTATGATTTTCTGCCTTTTATGATCTTGCCAATTTATAATACGATCGCCAAGATCGATCATAGTTACATTGAGGCAGCATTAGATCTTGGGGCAAAACATCATCGCGTATTTACAAGAGTGATCCTTCCGTTATCCATTCCAGGGATCATCAGTGGAATTACGATGGTATTTCTTCCTGCAATGACAAATTATGTCGTACTTGATATGATGTATAACAGTACCTACATCATGGGAAGTCTTGTTGGAAGTTACTTTAATATGTATGATTGGAATAACGGATCTGTGATTTCTATGATCCTTTTGATCTTAATCTTATTTTTAAGTATGTTAACTGGCGAATTTTCAGATAAGGAGGAAAATGCTTATGACTAAAAAAACGATACAGGGTATTTTCCTTGGAATCATCTTATTACTCATGTATCTGCCAATCTTGATCTTGGCAGTTTATAGTTTTATGGATTCCGCAATCATTGGAAAATCTGGAAGTTTTACTTTGAAAAATTATATTTATCTGTTTCATTCTGAGGATTTAAGGACAATGATCTTTGGAACGATCCTTTTAGCTTTGGTCGTTGCGGTTATTTCAACGATCCTTGGAACTCTTGGAGCAATCGGGGCATTTTATTCTTCAAATAAGCTTAAGAAACCGATCCATTTGATGAATCAGATTCCTGTTGTTAATGCAGATGTCGTTACTGGTTTTTCTATTTGCGTTTTATTGATCGTCTTTTTTAAGATGGATAAAGCCAGTTATATTCCGCTTGTGCTCGGGCTGGTATCTCTTTGTAGCCCCTTTGTATATCTGTCTGTGATCCCTCGTCTAAAACAAATGGATCCACAGTTATATGAAGCGGCATTAGATCTTGGATGTTCCCCGTTTGGAGCATTAAGAAAGGTTGTACTTCCACAATTAACTTCTGGAATCGTATCTGGATTCATGATGTCAATTACATTAACGTTGGATGATTATTTTATCACAACTTATACAAAACCATCGATGTTTGACACGATCAGTACCTATGTTGTCAATGCTACAAAAGGAGCACAGACCGATGTGAAAACCGCACTATGGGCATTATCAACGATCATCTTTTTGGTTGTGATTTTTATTGTGATCGGTATGAACCATACGGGGAGAAAGGAGCATGATCATGAAATATAAAGCATTTTCTATTCTTTTTTCCATCTTACTTGTGGTCACCCTTCCGCTTGCATTATGTTCTTGTGGTTCAAAAAACAACAGCTCAAACAATGAAGAGATTGTTTTAAGAATCGCAAATTGGGAAGAATATCTTGATGAAGGGGACTGGGATGACGATGAAGAAATCAAACTGGAAAATGGGAAAAAGATCATCGGCAGAAATACTATGATCAAAGATTTTGAAAACTGGTATGAGAAAACATATCATAAAAAAGTAAAAGTCGAATATTCAAGTTTTGGAACCAATGAAGATATGTATAATCAGTTAACGATCGGTGATACATATGATCTGATCTGTCCATCCGAATATATGATCATGAAGCTTTTGGCAGAGAAAAAAATATTAAAATATTCTGATGACTTCTGGGATATTTCAAACAGTGAAAATTATTATGCAAAAGGAGTATCACCATATATAAAGAAATCATTAGATCAGTTAAGATATCACGGACAATCTGTGGGAGATTACACAGCTGGTTATATGTGGGGAACACTGGGCTATGTATATAATCCCAAATATGTTTCTAGAAAAGATGCCGAAGACTGGGGCTTATTACTCAATCAAAAATATCATAAAAAGGTAACAGCAAAAGACAGCGTCAGAGATTGCTATTTTGCTGTTCGAGGAATGCAGACACAAAAACAGATCTTAACAGATGAATTCCAAAAACAGGCAGATTACCAGAAAAAGTTATCTGCATTGTTAAATGATACTTCAGATCAAAGCATTCAAAGTGCTGGAGAGATTTTATCAAAAATGAAAGATAACGTTTATTCTTTCGAGACAGACAGTGGGAAATCAGATCTTGTCAGCGGAAAAGTTGTCGCCAATCTTCAGTGGTCTGGAGATGGTGTTTATTCTATGCAGCAGGTGGAAGAAGAAGGAATCAAACTTCGTTATGCAGTTCCAAAAGCTAGTACCAATCTGTGGTTTGATGGATGGTGTATGTTAAAGGATGGTATTGGAAAAGATAAGGAAAAGCAGCAGGCAGCACAGGCATTTGTAAACTATATCTCAAGACCAGATAATGTTGTAAGAAATATGTACTATGTCGGATATACATCTGTGATTGCTGGTGGAAAAGATCAGACAATCTATGATTATATCAAATATATGTATGGAAGCGATGATAAGAAGAGTGTTGACTATGATCTTAATTATTTCTTCAAGCAAAATGGAGACAATTATAACTATGTGATGAAAACAAGCAAAGAAATGTCAGAAGGACAGTTATATGCCCAGTATCCGACAAAAGATGTAATGAAAAGAAGTGCCGTTATGGCATATTTCGGAGATCAGACAAACAAAAAGATCAGTCGTATGTGGATTGATATGCGCTGTTTTTCTTTAAAATGATCAGATTTTTGGGAATTTTTCGTAAAAATAAATATAAATTACATCTTGACACTAGTATAATACAAGAGTTTAAATTAGTTGTAAAGACAAAGAGGTCCTATGCATAGGAAAGTATGCAAGGGCTTCTTTTTTTATTTTCATGATTTTTATAAATTACAGTCAGATAGAAAGCGAGGAAGAAATATGAGTAAAAGAATCTTAGATCATCCGATCCTTGGAAAAACAGAGGCACATCTAAAAAAATTAGAAACTCTGGCATCCAATGCAAGATCAGACAGGTTATATTAACAAGTGGAGAAGTATTTGAAGCTGAAACAGTCATTGTAGCTGCTGGATATGAAAGTCGTTACATTACAAGGACTGTAGGAATCGATATTCCGATGACAAGATATTTTGAAGAAGCATTAGTGACAGAAATGCAGCCATATATGTTTGATATCATGTTAGGTACTGCAGACGCATTCCACTTCTCGCTGATGCTAAGATCGTAAGAACCTGGGGTGGATGGCTAGATGATTCTTATGATGGAGTACCAGTGATCAGTAAAATAGATGAGATGGATGCATCCGATTTTAAAAATCTGTTTGAAAATTTGTATAACTATGAGAAATAGCTATAATGGAAGGAGGTTATCATTATGAAAGAAATAGAAGCAGGGGTCCTTGATGCCGCCAAGTGTGTTGATATCATGGAATTATGTTGGAATTTCCTAAAAAATCGAAAATCGAAGGTATGCCGATCGAAGATGTTGCCTGGGGACATGAAATATATCTAAATGTAAAAGAAAAAGGCATTGGACAACAGCTAAAAGTATGGGATCATCATATGTCTTAAAAGGAAGAAAGGAGGATGCTTATGAAAGAAAAATCAATCCTATGGAGAATCTTTCATTATATGAATCCAAAAAGAATTGATCCAAAAATGGTAAAGCTATGGATTTTCTGGATCTTATTTAATATTATTTTATTTTTTATACCACACAGTGTTTCAAAAGAATCTATATGGATCCTTGTACCAATGGCAGGACTTTTCATTTATGCACTCGTAACAAAAGATGTGATGCAAAGTCTTTTGATGGGAACATTTTCAATGTACATTTTATGGTATAAATTTGGAAGTATCATAGCATTTTTTCGCGATTGTAAAGTTGTTCTGGCAGATGAAGAAAATATTGAAATGTACATGTCTTTCTTCCTTTGTGGTGGATTGATCATCGCAATGAAGAGAAGTGGAGCAACCAAAGCTTTTACTGAATTTGTAACGAGTAAATTTGGGGAAAATGAAAAAATGATTCTTGCAACGTCAGGTATTTATGCAGGAATCATGTCAATTGATGATTATGTATCTGCATTTACAGCGGGGGCGGCATTCTCTCCATTGATTGATAAGATCAAAAAGCCAAGACTTGCACTTGCATATGTAATAAGAACTCTAAGTATTTGTGTATCTGCAATGCTTCCAGTTGGAGCCTGGGGATATTTTATCATTTTTCAGATTGCTGATGCCAAGAATGTAGCCAACAAAGCTGCTGCAACCAGTCTTTTTATGAAATCTGTTCCATTTATGTTTTATGCTATTATTGCTTGCATTGTAGCACTCTTATTTGCATTTGGACTGCTGCCAAAGATTGGTCATATGAAAAAAGCATATGAAATGTCAGATCAGGGGAAACAGCTAGGAGAACTAACTGACGGATCTGAGGAAGAGGAAAATGATTTTGATGAAACAGATCTAAGAAAACAATATATCAGTGTTCTAAATTTGATCATTCCAATGATCACGATCGCGGTTGCATTGATCGCTACCGGCTTAAACTGCTTCCTGGCTTTTGGAATTACATTGATCGTTACTGCAGTCCTTTATATTTTACAAGGAATTATGACTATTAGTGAATATGTGCAATGTGTAGTTGATGGGTTTATCGATATGGTTGATATGGTCATCATTTTAATGATCGGCTATGCCATGCAGGAAGTTATGTATACCATGGGAATAGAAGGATTCGTTCAAAATGTATGCAATATGATTCCGATCATTCGACTGATTCCATTTGTTTTATTTGTATTCTTCAGCTTCACTGAATTTTTATATAGTTTAAATTATACTCTGTATCAGATAGAACTTCCTGTTATGATCGTTGTTTTAACAAGGCTAGGTGCGAACGTACCACTCTGTATCGGAGCGATCATATCTGCCGGATTATTTGGTGCAAATGCGTGTGTAGTTTCTGATCTTGGAATTGTGTCAGCACGTGCAAACAGAGTCACTATTTATGATCAATATGAAAGTTCTCTTCCATATGTATTGATTTCAGGAGTAATATCTGCAATTTTTTATCTGATCGCTGGATTTATTTTTTAATATGAAAATGTCAGGAGGAATTCATATATGGAGAAAAAACAACCATTTTGCGAATGTTAACAGGATTTGAAAAACCAAGTGAAGGACAGATCTTTTTTCAAGGAACTGATATTACTGATCTTCCACCAAATGAACGAAAGATCAATACGGTATTTCAAAAATATGCACTTTTTCCGCATTTGAATATTTATGACAATATTTCCTTTGGATTAAAAGAAAATTTCCAAAAAGAGGTTGACAGACGTTGGGGAAATCTGTTATATAAATGTGATAGATAAAATAATAAGAGTAAGGAAGTTTTATTTATGACCCTTTTAACCTACCAGGTATTCAAAACAATCGCAGATGTGGGAAGTTTCCATAAAGCAGCAGACATTCTAGGTTTAACGCCATCTGCAATCAGCCATGCCATCTCTTCGATGGAAAATGAATTAGGATTTTCAGTATTGACAAGAAGCAAAGCAGGTGTCAATCTGACAAATTATGGAGAACAACTATTACCATATGTAAATGCTGTATTAAACTGTGATGAAAGCTTAAAGCAGGAAATCGCAGAATTAAACGGATTAAAACAAGGAAAAGTAAAAATTGGAGTATTCTCCAGTGTATGTACCAGCTGGCTTCCAGAGATCCTACATTCTTTTAAGAAAGAATATACAGAAATTGAAATTGAAGTTTTTCAGGGAACATATGATGATGTAGCTTACTGGCTCAAAAATGGAGTCGTTGACCTTGGATTTTTATCCGTATCAAGTGCAAAGGATATTCCAATCGAGCCATTATATCGTGATGAATTATTATGCGTATTACCAAGTGGCGTAAAAGAAGATAAAAGTACAAGTTATATCAATATCGAAGAAATGAAGCACCATCAGTTCGTAACACAACGAGACAGTACCGATGCAGATATCCAGAATTTTTTAAAAGAGAATTCTCTGCAGGTACAGTCAAATTATCATGTGGTGGACGATTTATCAACGATCGCACTTGTTGAGAAAGGTTTTGGAATCTGTCTGATGCCAAAACTTGTGATGACAGATATTCCATATAAGGTAGACAGTTACTCGATCAAACCACATGCAAGCCGAATCATTGGACTAGCAACGATGAATCCAAATTTTATGGCACCTGCGGTCCGCATGATGTTTAATCATATTGTTGATAAATATCAGGAAGACGAATTTAAAAAATAATATTAAAACATGAATAGGACAATTCCTTTTATAGTTAAATGGATTTGTTCTGTTTTTTTATTGATAAGTAGTTTACAAGATATTTTATATAATTTTTCTATTATACAAAGTAAATATTATAGGTATAATCAATAGCCAGTCATAAAAAATATTAATTATCCGAAGTAAAAACTAGATGGTAATATTAAAATTATAGAAAACCTATTGCAATAGTAGGAAAAATAAGAACGTCGAAATGGTAATTGAAGAATTTAAAGGAAAAAGTGTGGTTGTTACTGGTGCAGCAGCTGGAATGGATTCCAATTTTGTTTTTGGAGAAACCACAGACATTAAAGAAGCTTTAAATCCAACAGGGAGTGTCAAAGACCGTGCTGCCTTAAATATGATTGAAAAGGCTGAAGCTGAAGGTAAATTAAAACCAGGAGGAACGATCGTTGAAAGTACCAGTGGAAATACTGGAATTTCTCTTGCAGCATTTGCAGCAGCGAAAGGTTATCATTTACATATCTTTATGGAACCAGGATGTATACCGGAACGAGTTCAGATATTAAAAGCATACGGGGTGACCGTTCAATATTATCAGGATATTCCAGGATTTAACGAGATCATTGCAAATTATGGATTTGATAAAGAACGTATCAGCAGCAGCGGTTCTTGCGGCAAAAATTTTATAGTGGAGTCGGTGGAATTGGATTAATCTTAAATGAAGTGTATCGTCTTTACCAGGACGAGAATGCAAAAGCAGGAGCAATGGAGATCCTTGATCATTATTTAGATACTTCTACAGAAGACAATGAAGAAATTTACTGGAGTAACAACAGTCCTGTCTTTTTTGATGGCGGAAATATCTTATATCTGCTAGATTGTTGCAATACCTATAAAGAATTATCCTCCAAACTAAATGAAATTATTGTAAAAGCAACGAATCATATTTTAAATCAGGCGATCGATCATAAGGATGGTGGATTAGAAATCGATCATCTTCATATCGATTTTAAACATAAAGAACCTAATTTTGAATTCGGAACTGCTGGTATGGTTGTGGCTTTGTTGCAGATATATTGTCTGGAGAAAAATAAAAATGGAATTGTTGGATTGATTGACGATCCTTATTATAAATGAAAATTTTTGCAGACCTTTATTCTTTGTGCTAGAATAAATTTATATGGATTTTATATTTTAGGAGGTAGCATATGAAAGTCAAAGGTGTAAGATTATATGCAAAAGACGATATTCGCCTGGAAGAATTTGAACTTCCAGAGATCAAGGATGATGAGATCCTTGTCAAAGTAATGAGTGATTCCATTTGCATGTCAACCTGGAAGATGGTAAAACAAGGAGCAAACCATAAGCGAGTTCCAGCAGATGTCGCAGAACATCCAGTTATCATTGGCCATGAATTTGCCGGAGATATCGTAAAAGTCGGTAAGAAATGGCAGGATAAATTCAAACCAGGTCAGAAGTTTGCACAGCAGCCAGCAATTCCGGGACAGGCTGAATCTCCGGGATATTCTTATACACAGTGTGGTGGTGCTGCAACTTATTGTATTTTCCCAAATGATATTATTGAAGTCGGATGTTTATGGACACATGATGGCGATTCTTATTTTGAATCTTCTGTTGCAGAACCAATGTGCTGCGTTATTTGTGGATATAAGACAAATTATCATGTGAAGGACCGTTATGAACATGTAATGGGAACTAAAAAAGGAGGAAGCATCGCAATTCTTGGTGGATGTGGTCCAATGGGATTAGGTGCCGTAAGTTATGCATTAGCTATTGAGAATAAACCAGCGAAAGTGATCGTTACAGATATCGATGATGCCAAATTAGAAAGAGCAAATCAGGTTATTTCCGTAGAAGAAGCTAAAGAAAAAGGCGTGGAATTAATCTATGTTAATACAGCTAAGATGAATAATCAGGTAGAAGAATTAAAAGCTTTATCTGTTGATGGTAAAGGTTTTGATGATGTCTTTGTTTATGTACCAGTCAGAGGAGTTGCTGAACTTGGAAATAAAATCTTAGCTTATGATGGATGTATGAATTTATTTGCAGGTCCTACAGATTCCAAATTCTCAGCTGATATGAATTTATATGACTGTCATTATAACGCAACAAAGATTCTTGGAAGTACTGGTGGAAATATTGATGATATGAAGGAAGCTATTGATCGTGCAGCAAGAAAAGAAATCAAACCTGCAGTAATGATCACTCATGTTGGAGGAATTGATTCTATCGTTGATACAACAAAAAATCTTCCAGACATTCCAGGTGGAAAGAAATTGACATACCTTCATATCAATATGCCAATGACAGCAATTTCTGATTTAAGAAGTCTTGCAAAAGATGATCCATTCTTTAACGATCTTGCTGATATTTGTGACAAGCATAACGGATTATGGAGTGCAGAAGCTGAAAAGGCTTTATTAACACACTATGGTGTAGAATAAACATATGAACAAATCCAGAACATATATTGCCATTGATCTAAAATCATTTTACGCTTCGGTTGAATGTGTAGAACGAGGACTGAATCCATTGACAACAAATCTGGTTGTAGCAGATGAGTCAAGAACGAGTAAGACTATCTGCCTGGCAGTCTCACCTTCTTTGAAGTCTTATGGAATTTCAGGGCGGGCGAGGCTGTTTGAAGTTATACAAAAGGTAAAGATGGCAAATGCTGATCGAAAAAGCCGGATTTACGGAGATTTTGATGGAGAATCTTATAATAAACCTAAATTAGATACAAATCCCAAAAAGGAAATAACTTATATTGTTGCACCGCCAAGAATGGCTCATTATATTTCTATGAGTAGAAAGATTTTCAGGTGTTATTTAAAATATATAGCACCAGATGATATTCACCCATATTCTATCGATGAAGTTTTCATTGATGCAACAGATTACCTCAAATTATATCAATTGAGTGCAAAAGAACTTGCTATGAAAATGATCAAGGCTATTCTTAAAGAAACAGGAATCACTGCAACTGCAGGAATCGGGACAAATCTTTATCTTTGTAAGATCGCAATGGATATTGTTGCCAAGCATACAATGCCAGATCAGAATGGTGTGCGTATTGCAAGCCTTGATGAACACTCTTATCGTGAACAGTTATGGGATCATCAACCGCTTACGGATTTTTGGAGAGTTGGGAAAGGTTATCAAAAGAAGTTAAATCAGATAGGAATTTTTACAATGGGGGATATTTCCAGATGTTCTATTGGAGAAGATACTTCATTTTATAATGAAGATCTTTTATATCGGACATTTGGAATCAATGCAGAACTATTAATCGACCATGCCTGGGGATATGAACCATGTACGATGAAGGATATCAAATCTTATGAACCAGAAACTAAAAGTATTGGAAGCGGTCAGGTTCTTTCTTGTGCGTATTCCTGTGAGAAAGCCAAACTGGTTTTAAAAGAGATGATCAACGAACTAGTCCTTGATCTTTTTGAAAAAATGGTTATGACCGATCAGATTGTGTTAACAGTTGAATATGATACAGAAAATCTTAAGAGCAATTATAAAGGTGAAATTTCTACAGATATGTATGGAAGAAAAATTCCAAAGCATGCACATGGAACAAGAAATCTTGAAGAATGGAGTGCATCTGGCAAAAAGATCATGAAAGCTGGACTAAGTTTATATGATGAGATCGTTGATCCGGTTTTAAGTATCCGTAAACTTTATGTGACAGCAAATCATATCATTTCAAATACAAAAGCAGAAGAAAAAAAGCAGTATCAACAGATATCCATGTTTGATCTTCTTCAAGCAGAAAATGAAGGTCAAGAGAAAGTTGATATAAAAAGAGATGATATCCGAGAAAAAAATCTTCAAAAAGCTGAACTTGAGATCAAGAAGCGATTTGGTAAAAATGCGATCATGAGAGGAATCAGCTTAGAAAAAGGTGCAACAGCGAAAGAACGCAACGATCAAATTGGAGGACATAAAGCATGAATAAATATGAAGATATGATTGATATGAAACGCCCAGTTTCCAAAAAACATCCACCTATGCCAATCAAAGATCGTGCAGCACAATTTGCTCCATTTGCAGCCTTATCCGGGCATAGAGAAGCTTTGGCTGAAGAAATAAAAAAATACGATGAAGACCTCGGCTATCAATAAAGAATCATAAAAAAGATGCATTCCTAAAAATGTTTACGGAATGCATCTTTTTTAATTATATAGAAATTTATTTTGTTACATATTTTTCTTTTAATTCGGCAACTTTATTTCCATATACGTCGTTGCGTTTTTGCTGAAGAATAATATTCTTGATTGTATCTGCAACATCTTCGTAAACAGAAGCCTGTGCATCTTTTTTATCTTCAACCTTAATGAGGTGGTATCCAAACTGAGTCTTGACAGGTCCTACAATATGTCCAATCTCTGCAGCGAAAGCGGCATCTTCAAATTCTTTGACCATCTGTCCTCTTGTGAAAGCACCAAGATCTCCTCCCTGCTGTTTGGATGGACATGTTGAGAATTCTTTTGCAGCATCTTCAAATGTAATTTCCTCAGCAACGATCTTCTCAAGAATTTCCTGACATTTGTCTTCTTCATCTACAAGAATATGTTTTGCATGAACTGTTTCTCCAGCCATAAACTGATTTTCATTTGCTTTATAATATTCTTTTGTCTCTTCCTCAGTAACAGCAATATCCTTCATTGCTTCTCCAACAGCCATCTGTGCAAGAATCTCTCTCTTTGCATGTGCCAGATTATCTTGGAAAGCATCTGTTTCTTCCAGTTGCATTTCTTCACCTAATTTAGCGAATAAATGAACCGTGATGATCTGTTCTAAACACTGATTTCTGAAATGTTCATTTGAAGCATAAGCTTGCTGTTCTTTTGGCAGAGCAGCGATTAATGCATCAACGTCTTTCTGTGTGATTTCTTCTCCGGCAATAACAGCCAGTACATTCTGGTTATCCATAATGATTTCTCCTTTAATCTTACTTGTGATTGAGGGGTTATTATATCATAAATCGTAAGTATTTGGTAGATTTAAGTAAAAAAATAAGATATAATAAAAAAATGAATTATAAAAAGAAACTGGTACGCAGCCTATGGAACAAATTATTAAATATGAATTAATTATTAACAAAGCACTGCGATCTGCATTAGAATATGATAAACTAGATGAACAGATTAATGAATTACAGCAGGTTGATATGGATATTATTGTTTTAAGACTTGGTGGTGCTTTTTCAAGAGAAGACGAAGCATTAACTTTTGATCAGTTGTATCGCAATGCTGATTCTGCCATGTATCATAGTAAAAAGATTCCTGGCTGTCATGCGACTATCTATAATGAAAAACTGGAGGTAAAATAAGATGTCGATCATACCGATTACCGATTTTGATGACCCACAATTAGATATTTATGCTCGTCGGTCTGAAGGACAACTGTTGCATTTTTATGAACCCAAAGAAGGTATTTTTATTGCTGAAAGTCCACGAGTAATACAGACAGCCTTTGATGAAGGATATGAACCAATCTCATTTCTTGTAGAAGAACGTCATGTTAAGACTCAGGCGAAACATATTTTAGAGCAGTACCCAGATATTCCTGCTTATACCGCCAGCTATGATGTATTGAAAAAACTGACAGGATTTGTCATGGCAAGAGGAATGCTTTGTGCTATGCATCGAAAGAAACTGCCTTCTCTTACTGATGTATGTAAAAATACAAATCGTATCGTTATTTTGGAGAATGTTATGAATCCAACGAATGTCGGGGCAATTTTTCGCAGTGCAGCAGCATTAAATATGGATGCCATACTGCTTACGAAAGGATGTTCTGATCCGTTGTACCGCAGATCTGTCCGGGTAAGTATGGGTACTGTATTTCAAATTCCATGGACTTTTGTTGATCACACAGTTTCATGGCCGGAAAATGGTATCAGACAATTAAAGGAACTTGGATATAAAACAGTTGCGATGGCTTTAACAGATCGTTCTGTAAGTATTGACAATCAAAAATTGATATCCGAAGATAAATTGGCTGTTGTACTTGGAACAGAAGGTGATGGTTTAAATGATGCCACGATATCATTATGTGATTATACAGCCAAAATCCCGATGGCACACGGTGTAGACTCTCTGAATGTTGCAGCTGCCAGTGCAGTAGCTTTTTGGCAGCTTTCTAAAAGATAAAATATTTTATATACGATATATAGAAGGAATTAAACAAAAATATGAACTCAAATTTTGAACATTATCGAATCTTTTATTATGTAGCGAAATACGAAAATCTTACAAAAGCAGCTTCTGCAATGCACACAAGCCAACCATCGGTAACAAGAACGATTCACAATCTTGAGAAGAATCTTGGCTGCCGTCTATTTGAGAGAAGTAAAACAGGAATGAAACTTACTCCAGAAGGTGAAGTATTTTATGAATATATTGCTGCAGGTTGTTCTCAGTTTTTTAAGGCAGAAAGTAATTTAAGCGATATGTTAAGCCTTGATAATGGAACAATTTATATCAGTGCTACAGAAACAGCCTTACATTGCTATTTATTTCAGGCAATGGAATCTTTTAATGCAAGATATCCTAATGTCCATTTTAAGATTTTAAATAATAGCACAAAGAAATCTATTCATATTGTCAAAGAGGGAAATGTTGATTTTGCAGTTGTCTCTGCACCATTTCATATAGAAAAACCTCTAAAAAAGCAAATATTAAGAGAATATCATGATATTTTAATTAGTGGAAAACGTTACAGCGAATTAAAAGGAAAACAATTATCTATTAATCAACTCTCAAAATATCCATGGATCAGCCTTACATCCGAAGCAATCACAAGGAAATTCCTAAATCAGTATTTCGAGAAAAATGGATTAAAATTTGAACCAGATATTGAACTTGCAACAACAGATATGATCTTGCCAGCAGTTCGGCATAATCTTGGAATCGGATTTATCCCACCGGAATTTGCTATTGATGATCTTGATTCGGAAGAAATCTTTGAGATTCATGTGCAAGAAACATTTCCAGAACGAAATATTACTTTGATTTATGATACAGAATATCCTCAAAGCATTGCCGCTAAAGAATTTTTGAAATTTTTAAGTGAAACAACCATCCTATAAAATAAAAAATCTCCAAAGATAGAATAAATTTCATCTTTGGAGATTTTTTAGAACAATATAAAAGTGTAAACTAGTTACCTTTATTTAGGATATTTTTATCATAACATGAACATAATTGTGCGTAAAATACATTTTTTACATCATATTCATAACAAATTGATATGGATAATCAAAAGATTTTCTTAAGGAGTAAAAAAATAAATTTTAATTATTTGATATTGTAAAAATATATGATAAAATACGGAGAGAGAAAATAAGGAGGGTATTTTATAATGTTTTCTAAAAAATTTACAGCGCTTACAAGCGTTTTTTTGATTTTTGCGATTGTAGTAGGCGGTATGCTTGGATTTTACGATGCCAGATTAGAAGCTGCAGTTACTCCAAAAAAGCAATCCATGGATAAGGTTAAGATTAAAAACAAAAAAGATCTGACATTTGATAAAGACGTTGTTAATATTTTGTTGGTCGGCTCTGATAATGGAGCTCAGGGATCTGAAGATGGTGATCATGGAAGATCTGACAGCATGATGGTTGCAACGATCAATTTTAAGACAAAAGAATTAAAATTAACATCTTTTCTCCGTGATATGTATGTTGAGATTCCGGGACACGGAAGAAACAAATTAAACGCAGCTTATGCATTTGGTGGAGAAGAACTTCTATATCAGACACTTGCCCAAAACTTTAATATTAAAATTGATAAATTCTGTATTGTGGATCTTTCTGCTTTTGAGAAAGTTATCAATCGCATTGGCGGTATTGAAATGACTCTTGAAAAAAGAGAAGCAGAATATCTTAATACAACCAACTATATTTCCAAGAAGAAATATCGTAATGTAAAACCTGGTAAGCAGACATTAAATGGATGTCAGGCATTGGGCTATGCAAGAGTCCGTCATGTATATTCTAAAAAATATGGAGATGAAGAATTCGGGAGAACTGGAAGACAACGTGCTGTTATGCAGGCAACTTTCCAGAAAATGTTAAAGCATAATCCTGCGGATCTTGTAACTATTGCTATTGATGCATTAGGCGATGTATCTACAGATATGGATTCTACTTATATTAAGAAACTTATTTTTTCCGTAGCCACTATGGGAACTACAGAGATTGATCAGCTTCGTGTGCCAATTGAGAATACTTATAAGACAGCCGTTGTCGGACATTACCCTCCTTGTGGTTTTGTATTTTTTGTAAACTTTAAAGCTAATCAGGAAGCATTAAAATACTTTATGTTTAATAAAGGAAAACGCCAAGATTTCGCGCAGAATTATGGTGGTGCAGATGCTGCAGAAACTTGCGGATATCCATCAAAATACGATTATAATCGTTCCAAAGGAGATTCTGGAAATATCTTTAATAGTTCCAATACAACAGAAGGTGAATAAAACAAACAAATTACTTATTGATAATTTTTCTCATTCTTTTCACTGCAATTAGCCTTGAGTAATTGATATTTGATGGTTTATAATGTACAAAGTTACCAAAGGAATAACATTTAAAATTATTCCTTTCGGATACAAGAAGTTAATGATAAATCATATAAATATTACAGGAGGATACAGACATGGATTTAACAAAAGTTTTATCAGTAGTAAAGAGCAAAAAGACAGGATTTTTTGCAGCAGGAGTTTTATTTGGTACAGCAGGTATTAAAGCATTATCAAGTAAAGATGCTAAAAAATTATATACAAATGCAACAGCTGCCGTTCTTCGTGCAAAAGAATGTGTTATGGATACAGTAACAACAGTTCAGGAAAATGCAGAAGATATTTATGAAGAAGCAAAGCAGATTAATGAAGACAGAGCTGCTGCAGAAGAAGAAATGGAAGCTTACGCTGAAGCTGATGATGATGAAGAAGCAACAGAAGAAGTTTCCGAAGATGCTTTTAAAGAAGTAGAAGAATAAGAAAAAATATTTAATACAAACACCTGCAGTTTATTTTCTGCAGGTGTTTTCAAAGAAGAAGGAGTTTATATGAAATTTACGATCAAACATGAGATCCGTGGCAGAATTCGTATCCATAACTGTCAGCGAACGATGAGTACTGATCAGGCAGATGAACTTCAATATTATCTGACAACAAAAGATTTTGTCACATCTGTCAAAATCTATGACCGCACGAACGATATTGTGATCTGTTATAATACAGATCGTGAAAAGATTCTTAACACTTTAAAAAAATTTTACCATGGAATCATTACTGTTCCAGATAATTATCAAGAAAGTCAGAGCAGACAGCTAAACCAGTCTTATTGGGATAAGATTACAAGTAAGGTACTCTTCCATTATGGAAGTAAATTGTTTTTCCCATATCCATTAAGAGCCGGTATCACAGCTGTCAAATCTGTAAAATACATATATGAAGGAATACATACACTTGCACAAGGAAAAATTGAAGTTCCAGTGCTTGATGGTACTGCGATTGGTGTATCTATGCTAAGAAGGGATATCAATACCGCATCCTCTATCATGTTCTTACTTGGAATCGGTGAAATTCTTGAAGAGTGGACACATAAGAAATCTGTCGATGATCTTGCCAAGAGTATGTCATTAAATGTTGGGAAAGTATGGAAAGTCGATGGCAATCATGAAGTTTTAGTATCTTCTAATGAAATTCAGACAAATGATATTGTTCATGTTCAGATGGGAAATATGATTCCTTTTGATGGTGTTATCATTGAAGGAGAAGCTATGGTCAATCAGGCATCTTTAACTGGAGAATCTATTCCTGTCCGTAAAACAATAGATGGATATGTTTATGCAGGAACAGTTCTTGAAGAAGGAGACTTAAAAGTCTGTGTTAAAGAAGCTAACGGATCAGGTAAATTTGATAAGATCGTTACAATGATCGAAGAATCTGAGAAATTAAAATCATCTTTAGAAAGTAAGGCAGAACATCTTGCAGATCGTCTGGTTCCTTATACATTAGTTGGAACTGCCCTCACATATTTGCTTACAAGAAATGTAACAAAAGCATTATCTGTATTGATGGTTGACTTTTCATGTGCCTTAAAACTGGCAATGCCAATTTCCGTTTTATCAGCAATCAAAGAGGCAAATGATCATAATATTGTTGTCAAAGGTGGAAAATACTTAGAGGCAACGGCAGAAGCTCAGACAATCGTATTTGATAAAACAGGTACTTTAACAAAAGCAGAGCCAACAGTTTTAGATATTGTTTCATTTAATGGTATGAAATGTCAGGAATTATTAAGAATTGCTGCATGCTTAGAAGAACATTTTCCTCATTCTATGGCCAAAGCTGTTGTTCAGGCAGCCAAAGATCGTAATCTTGTGCATGAAGAGTTGCATTCAAAAGTTGAATATATTGTAGCTCATGGAATTTCTTCTATGATCGAAGATAAGAAAGTCGTAATCGGAAGTTATCATTTTGTATTTGAGGATGAACAATGTACGATTCCAGAGGGAAAACAAGAATTATTTAACAGTCTTCCAGAAGATTGTTCTCATCTGTATATGGCGATTGAACATAAGCTTGCAGGTGTGATCTGCATTGAAGACCCACTGCGTGAAGAAGCAAAAGATGTCATTAAGGCTTTAAAAGAAGCTGGTATTTCCAAGGTTGTCATGATGACAGGAGATAGTGAACGAACAGCAAGAGTTATCGCAGAAAAAGTTGGTGTAGATGAATATCATGCCGAAGTACTTCCGGAAGAAAAAGCTGCATTTGTTGAAGCTGAAAAAGCTGCGGGAAGAAAAGTTATCATGATCGGTGATGGAATCAATGATTCTCCGGCACTATCTGCAGCAAATGTTGGAGTTGCGATCAGTGATGGAGCTGAAATTGCACGAGAGATTGCTGATGTAACGATTGAAGCTGATCATTTACATGGTTTAGTAGCATTAAAACATATCAGTAATAGTTTGATGCATCGTATTCACAATAATTACCGCTTTATTGTTGGATTTAACGCAGGACTTATTGGTGCTGGTGTTTTAGGAATCTTACAGCCAACAACATCTGCATTGTTACATAATACATCGACCCTTTGTATTGGGCTTAGAAGCATGAAAAATCTGCTTCCAGAAGAAGAAACTGAATAATATCTGGATTTTATCCCAAAAGCATTCACGCCCTGTATTATAAGCAGGAACTGAATGCTTTTTATTTTTGTTAGTTTATGATACTATAAATATAAAATGAGTAAATAAAAATAAACAGGAGATTTTTTATGGAACGAGACTTAACACATGGAAGTATTGGAAGAAATATTTTAAGATTTTCACTTCCATATTTTTTATCGTATTTTTTACAGACACTATATGGAATGGCAGATTTATTTATTATTGGACAGTTTGATTCTGTTTCTGGGACAACAGCTGTCTCTATTGGTAGTCAGGTAATGCATATGATCACCGTTATGATTGTTGGAATTGCAATGGGTACAACCGTTATGATTGGTAAATCAGTCGGAGCAAAATTAAAAAAAGAAACATCAAAGATCATCGGAAATACGATTACTTTATTTTTAGGTATTTCCATCGTTTTAACATGTATTTTATTGTTTTTTGTAAATCCAATCGTAGATATTATGTCTACACCAACACAAGCTGTTGCAGGAACGAGAGCTTATCTTATGATCTGTTTTGCAGGAATCCCTTTAATTACAGCATATAATATCATAAGTTCTATTTTCAGAGGCCTTGGAGATTCCAAAAGTCCGATGTATTTTATTGCGGTTGCATGTTTTTTTAATATTATATTAGACTATATCTTTATTGGCATATTCCACCTTGGTGCTTCTGGAGCAGCACTTGGAACAACTCTTGCACAAACGATCAGCGTTGTTATCGCTTTATTAGCAATATTAAAAAAGAACACAGGTATTTCTGTTCACAAAGAGGATTTGAAACCACAGGCTCGAACTTTAAAGAATATTTTACAGATTGGAATTCCTATTTCACTTCAGGATGGATTTATCCAAATATCCTTTATTATCATAACGATCATTGCAAACCAAAGAGGTTTAAATGATGCTGCCGCTGTTGGAATTGTTGAGAAGATCATTAGTTTTGTATTTCTCGTTCCATCCTCTATGCTGTCTTGTGTATCTGCAATTTCTGCACAAAATATCGGAGCTGGAAAGGATGATCGTGCTTATAAAACATTACAGTATGCAACAATGATTGCTGTAAGTTTTGGACTAGTTGTCGCTGTTTGTATGCAGTTTATCTCTAATCCAGTTGTCGGAATTTTTACAAATGATGTGTTTGTTATCAAGATGGGAAGTCAATATATCAGAAGTTACATATGGGATTGTATGATTGCAGGAATTCATTTTAGTTTCAGTGGTTATTTCTGTGCTTATGGTAAATCAGGAATTTCATTTTTACATAATGTATTGTCCATTGTGCTGATCCGAATTCCAGGTGCATTTTTGGCTTCAAAATATTTTGCTAACACACTTTATCCAATGGGTTTTGCCGCACCATGTGGATCATTACTGTCCGTCATCATATGTATCTCTGCACTTTATTATTTTAAAAATATTAAAAAAGAAATAACCGTATAAATAAAGTACGAGATTGAAGTAAAACTTATGAACAGCATACTTTAATATGCTTTAACCATAAAATTTCATATTTATTATGGTTAAAACAATCAATTTTTGGTAAAATTGCATTAAGATATATTTATATAATACCAAAGAGATAATAAAAAATAGGAGTAACTTATTATGCCAGTATTTGATTTTAGTAACGATACAACCGGGAAACAAGAAGAAGCCGTTTGTACTTATACAACTTTTTCTTCTAACGAAGATCATGCAACAATTAAATGTCCAATCTTAATTCTTTCAAACAAACGAAAAGACTGGGCGCATCATTCCTGTGGTTTTTTTTCAAATCAGGACAAACAAACTGCCTTTGAATTTGAAGAAGAAGATGGGACGATCATTTCTGATATCTTACGAATTGATGCACGATTCGTAAGTTTGATCAAATGGCTTGGAGAAAATCATATTCATGTTCGTCTATCAGGAGAAAACACATCCGAAGGCTATTGTGTATATAAGATTCGTGAAATAGCTTTTGGAGGTGGTACAAAGTTATCAGCGGAAGATGGGTTCCTTCAGTTTATGATCGAACGTTTATTCCAAAGTGATGCACCTGAGGATAAACCATCTGATGAAAATCAAGATGAAATGGGTGATGATATGAAACTTACAAGTATTCAAAGTATTACCGATTTTATGACATGTGCAGGCCGTACTTTGCCAGATAACATCCGATTATGGGCCAGAAGAAACCTTGCTGTTGCACGTTCCCATGAAGTATCACAAGAAGAAAGAAGACATGCTCAGCGTGCATTATCAATCATGATGAATATTCAGTGGAAGAGTGATTATTTTAAAGCAATTGATCCAGATGAAGCCAGAAAGATTCTGGATGAAGAACTTTATGGTATGGAGCGTGTGAAACAAAGAATCATTGAAACGATCATTCAGATCAATCGTACCCATACATTACCAGCATATGGATTATTATTAGTCGGTCCTGCTGGAACAGGAAAATCACAGATTGCATACGCTGTAGCCAGAATTTTAAAGCTTCCATGGACAACCCTTGATATGAGTTCTATCAATGATCCAGAACAGCTCACTGGAAGCTCCAGAATATATGCAAATGCGAAACCTGGAATCATTATGGATGCATTTTCCATGGCGGGAGAATCAAATCTTGTATTCATTATCAATGAGCTTGATAAAGCAAATTCAGGAAAAGGAAATGGAAACCCAGCCGATGTATTATTAACCTTACTTGACAATCTTGGATTTACAGACAATTATATGGAATGTATGATCCCAACTGTTGGTGTTTATCCAATTGCTACCGCAAATGAAAAAGATCAGATCAGTGCACCTTTGATGTCACGTTTTGCAGTCATTGATATTCCTGATTATACACCAGAAGAGAAGAAGGCTATTTTCTCGAGATTTGCACTCCCAAAGATTTTAAAACGTATGGGACTTAAAGAAGATGAATGTATCATGACAGATGAAGCCTTGGATACTGTAATTGAACTGTATTCAGAAACAACAGGAATCAGAGATCTTGAGCAGGCGGCAGAACATATTGCAGCGAATGCATTATATCAGATTGAAGTTCATCACGTATCCAGCGTAACATTTGATGGTAAAATGGTAAGAGAATTATTATTATAAAATCATAACAAGTGTTGGTATTTAAGAAGCCAATATTTGACGAAATATCAAAAATAATGATATAGTAAAAAATATCAGATATTATAAATATTAACATAATGAAACAATCAATGAAACAATCAAACGGAGGTCAAATTGCCATGGACATGGAAAAAATCTATTTAACTATGAAACGTACTGGAGCTGGAAACATTGTTCTTGGAATCTTATCCATTTGTGTTGGTCTTACATCAGGAATCATGCTGATCGTAACTGGTGCAAATTTATTAAAGAAAAAGAAGCACATTAGTTTTTAATTTTACAATTTGAATTTAATTAAGGGAACATTTAAAAATCAATTTAGATGTTCCCTTAATTTTTTATAGAAATTAGTGATTAAAAGATAGAAAGAATAGGTATATTTCCAAAGATTAATCTATACGCAAAATACCAATTTAAATTATAGATTAGAATAAAGAATTAAGAAGCCGGCATTTTACCGGCTTCTCTCGATATTTTTTATCTATTTGGATTCTTTTAAATCAGTTTCAAAATATTACTTATTTTACATAAATCCAATTGCTACTCCAATTAATCTTATGATCAATGCTGCAATCCATGCGATGATACATTGCCACAATGCAAGACCAACCGCCCATCTTGTTCCTAATTCACGTTTAACAGATGCAATTGCTGCAACACATGGAGAATACAGTAAACTAAATACTAATAAAGAACTTGCTGCCAACGGCGTGATTGCTGCTGTGATATTTCCATTAAATAAAACCCCTAATGTTGAAACAACGCTCTCCTTTGCCATAAATCCACTGAGCAAGGACGTTACAATTCTCCAGTCTCCTAATCCTAATGGTGATAATAAAGGAGCTATGAATCCAGCTACTATTGCTAAAATACTATGAGCAGAATCTTCTACCATATTTAACTGTAGATCAAATCTTTGTAAAAACCATACCACAATTGTTGCAACTAAGATCACGGAAAACGCTTTCTGTAAGAAATCTTTTGCTTTTTCCCATAATAACTGTACTACATTCTTCGCTCCTGGAAGTCTGTAATTTGGTAATTCCATAACAAAAGGTACTGGTTCTCCTTTAAATAAAGTCCCATTATATAAAAATGCAATCAAAATGCCGATTACGATTCCTAATAAATATAATCCAGCCATAATAAATCCCCCACGTTTTGGGAAAAATGCACTGACAAAGAAAGAATATATCGGAAGTTTTGCAGTACAACTCATAAATGGTGTCAAAAGAATCGTCATCTTACGATCTCGTTCGCTCGTTAAAGTTCTTGTTGCCATAACCGCTGGAACGGTACATCCAAAACCAATCAGCATTGGAACAATACTTCGTCCAGATAATCCAATCTTTCGAAGCATTTTATCCATAACAAATGCAACTCTTGCTATGTATCCGCTATCTTCCATCAATGATAAGAAGAAAAATAATGTTACAATGATTGGCAAAAAGCTTAGTACACTTCCTACTCCAGTGAAAATTCCATCAATGATCAGACTATGAATCGCATGGTTGACATGAGCTGCAGTTAATGCCTGATCCGTAAGTCCTGAAAGCTTATCAATTCCTAATTCCAGGATTCCTTGAAGCCAGGCACCGATCACATTAAATGTCAAATAAAATACCAAAACCATGATTCCTATAAAACAAGGAATCGCTGTATATTTTCCTGTTAAAATACGATCAATCTTTTCACTTCGGATTCGTTCTTTACTTTCTTTTGGTTTCACAACCGTCTGCTCACATAAACGTTCAATAAAATCAAATCGCATATCTGCAATTGCTGCACTTCGATCCAAGTCACGTTCTGTTTCCATTTGTTTGACGATATGATCCAACATTTCCATTTCATTTTGATCAAGTTTTAATTGTTCTAAGATCAGATGATCCCCTTCAATCGCTTTTGTCGCTGCAAAACGAACCGGTATCTGTGCTTTTTCTGCATGATCTTCAATCAAATGAATTACGGCATGAATACAGCGATGTACAGCACCATCATGATCTTCTTTATCACAAAAATCTTGTCTTAATGGTTTTTCCTGATATTTTGCAATATGAAGTGCATGTTTTACAACTTCATCGACTCCTTCGTTCTTTGCTGCTGAAATCGGAATAACTGGAACACCAAGCAAGGATTCCATTTCGTTTACATTAATTGATCCTTGGTTTCCAAGCACTTCATCCATCATATTTAAAGCCACAACCATTGGTATATCCATTTCCAGTAATTGCATAGTAAGATATAAATTACGCTCAATATTTGTTGCATCCAAAATATTAATGATTGCCTTTGGTTTATTTTCTAATACAAAATTTCTGGAAACAATCTCTTCATTGCTGTAAGGCGACATGGAATAAATTCCCGGAAGATCTGTTACATTCGTTTCTGGATGTCCTTTGATCGATCCATCTTTTCGATCGACTGTAACACCTGGAAAGTTCCCAACATGTTGATTAGCCCCAGTTAACTGATTAAATAACGTTGTTTTGCCACAGTTTTGATTTCCAACTAAAGCATAAGTTAATGGTGTTCCATCTGGAAGTGGATGTTCATCTTCTTTAGAATGATATTTTCCCTCTTCGCCCAGACCAGGATGTTCAGAGGTTTTCATATATTCTGCACCTTTATGACTTCTGCTTCTTTTCACAATTGGATCAATTTCAATCTGGTCGGCTTCTTCTAAACGAAGTGTCAGTTCATATCCATGAATCTGCACTTCCATGGGATCCCCCATTGGTGCAAGTTTTATAACTGTGATTTCAACACCTGGGATCATTCCCATGTCAAGAAAATGCTGTCTTAGTGCACCATGGCTACCAACACTTTTGATCACTGCACTTTTACCGACTTTTAATTCTTTTAGTGTCATAGTTTCATATCCTTTATCTTTAATTGTTATAATTGATTAGATATTTCTAACCAGACATATTGTATCACACTTTTGATAATTTTTCTCAATTATTCTTTAATTTTAAATAAAAAATAGCGTAAAATCCACATGATCCATGCAAATACTACACTATTTTTTATAACAATATTGATTTTTATGAGATATATTATAAAATATCTTAGAATAATTTATAACAATCTTTGCTTTTTATTCAATTCCTGTTACTTTGTAATCTTTGTCTTCAATGGTCTGTGTTAAAACTTCGTCTGAAATTTCAGTTGTCATAGAAACAACAGCTGTTCCACTTTCATGGCTTACCACTGCTTCTGTAACACCATCAATTGACTCTAAAGCTTTCTTTACAGTAGCTTCGCAGTGTCCACACATCATTCCTTCGATTTTCATTGTTTTCTTCATTGTTATTTCCTCCTGTTTTGTTGTATTTTGAACTTGAATATTTTCAAGTACTACACTATTTTTAATTTTCTTATCCTTGCTGGCATCATGCATTTTAAAGAAGTTTAATCTTAATGCATTGGTAACAACACAGAAACTTGATAAACTCATTGCCGCTGCACCAAACATCGGATTTAGTTTCCATTCAAGTAACATATACCATGCACCTGCGGCTAATGGAATTCCGATAATGTTATAGATAAATGCCCAGAATAAGTTTTCGTGAATATTCTTAAGTGTTGCACGACTTAAACGGATTGCTGCTGGTACATCGCTCAGACGGCTCTTCATTAAGACAACATCCGCTGCATCGATTGCGATATCGGTACCTGCTCCAATTGCAATCCCCATATCCGCTCTTGTAAGTGCCGGTGCATCATTGATTCCATCACCGACCATTGCAACTTTTCCTTTTTCTTTTAAGTCACGGATAACACTTTCTTTCCCTTCTGGCAAGACTCCTGCAATTACCTGATCAACGCCTGCTTGTTCACCAATAGATTTGGCAGTACGTTCATTATCTCCAGTCAGCATAACAACACGGATTCCCATATTTTGAAGTTCTTTCACTGCCTGTGGGCTGTCTTCTTTGATCACGTCTGCAACGGCAATAATACCGATCAGCTGATTATCACATGCAAAGAATAATGGTGTTTTTCCCTGATTCGCCAGTTCTTCTGATTTCTTGATCATAGATGCTGAGATCATTGCATATTTTTCAATAAATCTTTGGTTACCACCATAGATCATTTCGTTCTCAATCTTTCCTGAAAGTCCATTTCCAGCAACTGCCTGGAAGTCTTTAATCTCAAAATTGTCATTAATCTGTGTTTCTTCTGCTTTCTGTAAGATCGCATGTGCAAGAGGATGCTCACTTTTTTTCTCTAAAGCATAGGCCATAGAGAGTAATTCCTCTTCACTGATACCATCTACAGGTACCATATCTGTAACTTGTGGTTTACCACTTGTGATCGTTCCTGTCTTATCTAGGGCAACAATCTGTGTCTTTCCTGTTTCTTCTAAGGACACGGCTGTCTTAAACATAATTCCATGTTTGGCACCCATTCCGTTTCCGACCATGATCGCTACAGGTGTCGCAAGTCCTAAAGCACAAGGACAGCTGATGACTAAGACAGAAATACCTCTTGCAAGTGCAAATCCAAAACTCTGTCCTACAAGCAGCCAGATAGCGATCGTAGCAAGTGCGATACAGATAACAGTTGGAACAAAAACTCCTGATACTTTATCTGCAACTTTTGCGATCGGTGCTTTAGTCGCAGCTGCATCACTGACCATCTGAATGATCTGTGAAAGTGTTGTATCTTCACCGACTCTTGTTGCCTCACATTTTAAATAACCAGATGTATTTAATGTTGCGGCGGATACAACATCACCTTCTTTTTTATCCACTGGGATACTTTCTCCTGTTAAGGCAGATTCATTTAACGCACTATTTCCTTCAATGATAATACCATCTACTGGTATATTCTCTCCTGGTTTTACAACAAAAATATCTCCTTGATTTACCTGTTCGATCGCGACTTCCATTTCCTGTCCATTTCGGATTACAACAGCTGTCTTTGGTGCCAGTTTCATAAGGCTCTTTAAGGCATCTGTTGTTTTACCTTTTGATCTTGCTTCTAACATCTTTCCAACTGTGATCAGTGTTAAGATCATAGCAGCAGATTCAAAATAGAATTCATGCATATATTTCATGACTGCATCCATGTTTTGATGCATCTGTGCGTCCGTTATGGCAAATAGAATATACACACTGTATCCATAAGAAGCGGCTGAACCTAACGCTACCAGAGTATCCATGTTCGGTGCTTTATGGAATAAACTCTTAAATCCGCTGATAAAAAACTTCTGGTTGATTACCATGATGATCGTTGTAAATAACAGTTGGATCAGTCCCATTGCTACATGATTTCCTTCTAGAATCTTAGGAATAGGCCAGTTCCACATCATGTGTCCCATTGACAGATACATTAACGGGATTAAAAAGCACAGAGATGCGATCAGACGTTTTCTTAAGACAGGGGTTTCTCTGTCTTTTAATAAATCTTCATCTGAAAAACTGCTTTGTGTCTGTGTTCCCTTCTTCTTTGCTCCATATCCGGCATCTTCAACTGCTTTGATGATTGCAGATGGATCTGCGGTTCCTTCGACACCCATTGAGTTTGTCAACAGGCTTACAGAGCAGTATGTTACTCCCTCGACACTGGAAACCGCTTTCTCCACGCGTGCACTGCAAGCAGCACAGCTCATGCCAGTCACTTGATATTGCTCCATGGTTTCCCTTCCTTTCATTTTATTAAATTATTATTTCATTAGTTTTTGTAAAACTTTTACTAACTCATCGATCGTTTCGTCTTTGCCTTCTCTGATATCTTCAGCTACGCAGGTTCTGATATGATTGGCAAGAAGGACTTTATTGAAACTGTTTAAAGCTGCATTGACTGCAGATACCTGAACTAAGATGTCCGTGCAATAAGTATCGTTCTCTACCATCTTTTTTATTCCTCGAACTTGTCCTTCAATACGGCTTAGACGATTAATAAGGTCTTTATATTCTTTATCTGAACGTTCCTTTGTCTTGTGATGACAATAACATTCTTTTTTTTCTTCCATATAGTTTCCTCCTTTACGATTGGTATTATATACCCTGCCTAGGTATATTACAAGAGGTTTCTTTGAGAAAAAGTTGCAATTATATCACAAATCCTACTTGACAGCTTACAAACCGTGCAGAAAAATATGAAAATATTGATTGATACAAATAATGAAAGTAGACTTTATTGTAACTCGTAATATCAAGGATTTTATCGAAAGTAAAGTACCAGCTATGAAACCTGAGGAACTATTAGAACAAATATAAAGAAAAAAGGAGGTATTCCACAAATGTGGTACCTCCTTTTCATTTGATATCTAGTCTTCTTTCTCAACCTTACGGTTTTCTCTATTTGCGATTTCTTCTTTAATTCCAGCTAAGAAATCATCTAACTTCATCTGTCCTTCGTCACCTTTGAATCGGCTTCTTACAGATACAGCCTCGTTTTCTTCTTCTTTTCCACCAACAACTAACATATATGGAATCTTCTGAAGCTGTGCTTCACGGATCTTATATCCCATCTTCTCAGCTCTTGTATCGATGTCTGCACGGATTCCTGCTGCCTTTAATGTATCAAGTACTTTTGTGGCATAATCTAAATGCTTGTCAGAGATAGGAATCACTTCAACCTGCACTGGAGCTAACCATGTAGGGAAAGCACCTGCAAAATGTTCGATCAAGATACCAATGAAACGTTCGATAGATCCGAATGCAACACGATGGATCATGATTGGACGATGTTTCTCTCCATCAGCTCCTGTGTAATGAAGATCGAATCGTAATGGAAGCTGGAAGTCAAGCTGAATGGTTCCACACTGCCATGTTCTTCCGATAGAATCCTCTAAATGGAAGTCAATCTTAGGTCCGTAGAAAGCTCCATCACCTTCATTAACTACATAATCAAGTCCAAGATCATCTAAGGCTGCACGAAGTGATTCTGTTGCAAGTTCCCAATCTTCGTCACTTCCCATACTATCATCTGGGCGTGTAGAAAGCTCTACATGATATTTAAATCCAAATAAGCTGTAAACCTGATCGATCAGTGCTGCAACACCTTTGATCTCATCTTTGATCTGATCTGGTGTCATAAAGATATGTGCATCATCCTGTGTAAAGCAGCGAACACGCATTAATCCATGTAACTGACCAGATTTTTCATGACGATGTACTAAACCTAACTCACCCATTCTTAATGGAAGATCTCTGTAAGAACGTGGTTCTGATTCATATACAAGAACTCCACCTGGACAGTTCATAGGTTTGATCGCGAAATCCTGATCATCGATCACTGTTGTATACATATTTTCTTTGTAATGATCCCAGTGTCCTGATGTTTCCCATAAATGACGACTTAACATAATAGGTGTTGAGATTTCAACATATCCAGCCTTCTGATGGATTTCACGCCAATAATCTAATAATGTATTTTTAAGCACCATACCTTTTGGAAGGAAGAATGGGAATCCAGGTCCTTCTTCTCTCATCATAAACAGACCAAGTTCTTTTCCAAGTTTACGATGATCACGTTTCTTTGCTTCTTCCATCATTGTAAGATATGCATCTAATTCTGCTTTCTTTGTGAATGCAGTACCATAGATTCTTGTAAGCATCTGGTTATGCTCATCTCCACGCCAGTAAGCACCTGCAATACTTGTAAGTTTGAATGCTTTCACTGGTTTTGTAGTCATTAAGTGAGGTCCTGCACAAAGATCGACGAATTCTCCCTGCTGATAAAAGCTGATCACAGAATCTTCTGGAAGATCTTCAATCAGTTCTACTTTATAAGGTTCGTTTCTTTCTTTCATAAATGCGATTGCTTCATCTCTAGGTTTTGTAAAACATGTAATCTCAAGATTCTCTTTGACGATCTTCTTCATTTCTTTTTCAATTTTTTCAAGATCATCCTGTGTAAATGGAGTATCTTTCTCCATATCATAGTAGAAACCATTGTCGATAGAAGGTCCGATCGCAAGTTTTGTTTCTGGGTACAGACGTTTGACTGCCTGAGCTAAAATATGAGATGCTGTATGACGGAATGCATGTTTTCCTTCATCAGAATCAAATGTTAAGATATTTAATTCGCAATCTTTGTCAATGACAGTTCTAAGATCAACAACTTCTCCATCAACCTCTCCTGCACAGGCAACTCTTGCCAGTCCTTCACTAATATCTTTTGCGATATCAATGACAGACATATTGTTTTCATACTCTTTTACAGATCCATCTTTTAATGTAATCTTCATCTTCTTGTTCATCCTTTCTTGATATATAACGTTTTATTTATTCCATTGTCAATCTATTATGAAGCTATTCATAGAAAATTGATCATGGAAATAAAAAATCCCATGGACTAATAAAATCCATGGGACGAGTTATCGCGGTTCCACCCTGGTTATCTGTTTCATACCATGTGATAATAAATTTCAGAAACAGATCACTTAATCGACAGTTAACGGTGTCAACCGAGCTGGTTTACAGCTACTCCGAGGTGGTCTTCCTTTGTTTCTCTGCTTAGGATACTCACAGCTTATGTATCCCTCTCTGTAAGCCTTTCACAAAGTACTCTTCTCATCAACGTTTTGTTATTATCTTTTCATTTCTTGTAAATTATAGCATTGTGTTATTATAAAATCAATGAAAAAATAAAATTTTTTAAAACTTTATTTTGAAAATATTACAATTGATTCATTAATTGATAAGCATCATTTACTACTGCTGCTGCCCATTCTCCGCCAACGCAATAATGTTTATTCACATCCTCAGCAGAAGTTCCTGCATAATAACTACCTCCCGCTGTAAGATATTTCTCATGTAAAGTCTTAGCTGTCGTTAGTAATCCTTCTTCTTTTGTAGCTTTGTTAATTCCCTTTGCGCTGTCAGAAGTTACGCCATATCCAGTAAGATTATTATCCTCTCTTGCACGTCTGCTTGTTCCCCATGCACTTTCATGTGCTGCAATTCCCATTAAAAAGACAGCATTAACATGATATTTTTCTTCTGCTTTTACATAGGCTTTCGCATCTGCATAAAGAGCCGTTCCTTTTAACATCTGTTTAGCATCATCTACTGTAATATGACTTAATAAACTTACATTATTCGGATTAAAATATCTTGTCTGATTTTCCTTTGAAATATCTTTCTTTAACTGCTTGATCTTTTTATTGATAGTAGCAATCTTTTGCTGCATTGGCTTTACTGGAAGAATCTTTTCATTTTTTAAATACTGATTCAGATTAAAATTATCGTTCTTATCGAGTAAAGTTTCAAAATCTGGATGATTAATTCCAAATACATACTTTCCTGCAATTGTATTTAATTGTTTATCTCCAAACAAATCTGCAAGTTCATAAAGATCATCTCTCATAGCTTCATCTTTTTTGGATATTTTCATTGCAGGAGTTATCTCCTGACCAAATAATGCAATTTCCGCTTTTGAATTTGCTGTGTATTTCTCATAAAATGTTTTGAGCGTTTCTTCTTTTTTGGCTTCAAGCTTCATCTGTTTGAAAATCTTAGCTTTTTCTTTTCTTAATTTTGCAATTTTTGCCTGCTTGGAAGAGATTCGACGTTCCATCGCCTGTGTACTGCTTTTGCTAATTACCTGAGTCGGCATTGGAACTACTTTTTCTTCATTGTCTGATTTCTTACCATTCTTATCTTTGGAAATTTTCTTCTTTGTTATTTTTGTTTTCTTTTTTCTAGATGTCTTCTTTTTTTCTGTTTTCGTTGTGGATTGTGTTGACATTTCTGTTGTTGTTTCTGTCTTCACTGTAGATTCCATTTCCTGTTGCGCTTTTGCTACTTGTGTATCATCTGCGTTAACTGGTATTACAGACATCGTCATAATTGCACACATAAATGCTGTCATAACCCTGCGTCTCATAATTGTTCCTCCTTATGTCTCTGCATTCTGCTTATGATACTTTCTATATTCTAATACTCAAATTTTCTCTGGTAATTTTTACCTTACTCCTTTTTTAATAAAAATTCAAGTACGCTTTCACGTACTTGCTATAAAATACTGTATTATGATTTTTCCTTCCATAAAAAGCAGTCTTTTTCATGGGAATAGATTACTCCAACTGCTTGAAGATAAGAATAGATGATCGTTGTTCCAACAAATTTCATTCCTCGTGTTTTTAAATCTTTTGATATCTTATCGGACAATTCTGAAGAGGTTTTTCCTGTTTCATAGATGACTTTGTGATCTGTAAATTGCCATAAATATTCTGAAAAACTTTTATATTCCTTTTGGATCTTAAGGAAAATCTGTGCGTTTGTAACTGCTGCTGCTATCTTTCTCTGATTTCTTATGATTCTTTCATTTTGTTTTAATTCTGCTTGTTTCTTTTCATCATATGTACTAACTTTATGTACATCAAAACCATCAAATGCTTCTCTAAATGCTTCTCGTTTATTTAGTACACATTCCCATGATAATCCTGCCTGAAAGGATTCTAAGATCAACATTTCAAATAACTTATGGTCATCATGGACAGGCATTCCCCACTCTTTATCATGATATTCAATATATGCTTGACTCTTCGGATTTGTCCAACAACATCTCTTTTTCCCATCTTTATATTTCATAAAAACTTTCTCCATGTATTCAATATTTTTTCATATCTAGTCTATTATACAAGATATCATCGACCTGCTGATTGATTGTATATTCTGCGATTTCTACTTCGTCAATATATGGCTTTGCATAGGAGCGAAGACAATAAACTGCCAAGTTCGAATTTATCCCATACTTTCTTTTTATTTTACTTATCTTTTTGTTTCGTCTTACTTTGAAAATAGATAAATGAATCTGCTGCATCAAGAATATCAGAAAATTCCTTTCTTGGTGCGATCTCAATATATTTTTTTAATAATTCTTTTTCTTCTTTTTTGTATTTTCCATAAAATATATCAAATAAATTATGCCCACGAACGTATGTTCTGATTGCTTCCATATGTTCTTTCATATCCTGAGAGGATACAAAATCACGTCCCATAATCTGTATTAAATGAATCCCACTCTTGATCCTATGCAAGTATTCTCTCCATTTATCATATAAAATCTCATAAAAAGTATCTTCGGATTCTACAATCCCAAGCTTCGTCATGATCTTAGGATTTAAAAAGTAATTTTCAAAAGAATAATATTTTAAGATCAATACGTTTTTTCTTGTTACTTTAGGCAAATGATCGACATCGATAAGATTACGTTCATCATAATATTTACAAAGCTGCTTGCCAAGCATATCACGATCTTTCCCATCACTGTCACGAATCATTAAAAAGCGGTCTTTCATATATACCTGATTCATATATTTTAAATTGGCATAGGTTTTGATATTGGTACAACTGTTTGTCGTAAGGATCGCTACTCGATTTAATCTTCCATCTTCATCATAAATTTCTGAATAATAATGATTTAATAACAGCGGTAATCTGTATTTATCTTGCTTTCCTTCTACAATAAAAACGAAATCAACATTCATAAGATCAGATGCATTATATCCAAGATCATCGAGAACCGAACTAATGTTCGTTTTCTTTTTCGCAACAGAATAAGAATCTTCATCTAAAATAATCTGACATAGTTGTTTGCTGCTAAAATTTGCTAATAAATGTGGAGAATGTGTCGTAAAGATCACTTGATTCTTCTGTGCCAGCCGATATAGAATCTCACTGGCTGTCTTTTGTAGCTGTGGATGCAAAAACATTTCTGGTTCTTCTACCATAATGATCGATGGCAGACTGTTTTCATCCATCACATAAGCCTCCAGAAGAGAAAGCATATAAATGCTTTTCATTCCACGCCCAAGACGATCTACAGAAATCGATGTATCACGTTCTTTGTTATAAGCTTCTGCATTGATCTGAAGCATCTGATCTACATCATAATTCATAGAAAAAATGATATCTTCAAAACCACCATTTTTATGGAAACTTTCATTAATACGTTTCTCGAACTGATCGATATTCATCTCATATAGTTTATACTCAAACAGTTTTGCTGCTTCAAATGCATTTAATTCCTGCGGGGTTTTCTGATTAATCAGGCCGATACATTGAAAACAATGTGTACACGGTTTGACTGAATCAAACATACAACAATTGGTACGCATGATCTTAAGCAGATTATCTTCCTGCAACATAAAAAGATCATCCTGGATCTGTTTTAAATTACGATTTGTTCCAATAAAATAAATCGTTGGGAAAATCTCTCTGATATATTTATTATGTTTCTTTTTTCCATCGTAAAAGCGTTGTTTACCTTCTTTATTAGCGATAAACGTAAATGTAATCTCTTCATTTTGATATGATGGAAGTTTGCTTTCAAAATCATTTTTCCAAAGATCGTATTTCTTATACTGACTTACTATGCCATTTTTATGAAAAATATGAAGATCTTCTTCTGTGAGCGATAATGTAAATCTAATCTCTATATTTTGCATAGTTTCGTTAAAATCATCCTCAGAAATTTCATAAGATCCTTCTACTGCACGCAATGCATGAAGAATGGATGACTTTCCAGTGTTATTCTTTCCAACAAGGATCAGAGCATTCTGGATATCTGATATTTCCATATGCCGGATTGATTTAAAGTTTTTGATTGATAAATATTTAATTTCCATACGATGCTCCTTTCTTTTGTGCTTTTTATTATCTCATTTTTTATGCTTAAAATCCAGTCGCAAACAAACAGATATTCAAAAATGTTACGATCAGCGCAATGGTAAACAATATGATTTTTAATCGTTTCGAATTTGCATATTTTCCCATAACCTTTTTCGAAGATGTCAGATAAATCTGCGTAAAAATCGTGATTGGAAGTTGAATTGCTAAAAACATTTGAGAATAGATCAATCCATCAAATGGAGATTTGATCAACAAAATGATCAGTACTGCTGGTACCATTGTGATCAACACTCCCCTTTTTGTATCTTTATGATGAATATCATACGAATGATTAAAAATTCCAGAAAAAATAGTTCCGCCAGCCATTCCAGCTGTGATACTTGATGAGATTCCAGCCAATAATAATGCCAGTGCAAATATAATGGATGCTGCATTTCCGAGAAGTGGTGTTAACATAGAACCTGCGAGATGAATATCATCAATAGAATGACCATTTCCTTGATATAAGGTAGCTGCTGCCATTAAGATCATCGCACTATTAATTGCCCATCCAATGATCATAGAAAATAATGTGTCTTTAAATTCGTATTTTAACTGTTGTTCGATCACATTTTTATCTTTTAAATTCCATTTCCTACTCTGGATGATCTCTGAGTGTAAAAACAGATTATGTGGCATAACGACTGCTCCTAAGACACTCATAACTACTGGAAGTGAACCTTTTGGAACTTCTGGTTTTGCCCATCCGATCAATGCCTGTTTCCATTCGATATCCGAAATACAAATTTCAAATAAAAACGAAAATCCAATCAGAGATACAAATAAGATGATCAATTTCTCAATTCTGCTGTAAGCATTTGTAAACTGACACATCAACACGATTCCTAAAATGATAAACGTACCAATCTTTACTGGAATATGAAATAACATTTCCAAAGCCATTGCCCCGCCTAAAAGTTCTGCCATTGCTGTTGCGATCGATGCTGTAACTGCTGTTAATAAAATCGTATTTTTTAATCTTTTGTTGATATACAAACTTGTCGCTTCTGATAAGCATTTTCCAGTAACAATTCCTAAATGTGCTGCATTATGCTGTAAGATAACGAGCATGATCGTTGATAATGTGACCATCCATAATAATGTATATCCATAGCCAGAACCTGCAGCGATATTACTTGCCCAGTTTCCAGGATCGATAAATCCTACGGTAACTAGTAATCCTGGTCCAATATATCTTAAGAAGTTCATTGCCTCTTTTTTCGATGATCTGATAAATTGTGTCATAGATGTTCCTTTCTTTTTATTTTATTTTTAGTTAGTCCACACTAACTATCATTATACATAGAAGGAGAAAGTTTGCAAGCTTTGTGAAAAATTGATAGAATAAGTCATGTATAATATATATTTTACCCCTATTGAGTCGTGGAAAAATATATAAAACTAATAAGAAACAGGTGAATTTATGAAATCATTACCATATTATGATGATCTAACTGCAAGACAGACGATCAAATTACGTGAACTTATTAAAACACTTCCACCTTTTGCAAAAGAGTTTTTCCGTGCGATCGACTCTACTACACAAGTGAGAACTCGAATTGCTTATGCGTATGATCTGAGAGTATTCTTTCACTTTCTGATTGATGAAAATCCTGCATACAAAAATTATAAAGTCGTAGATTTTCAGGTAAGTGATCTCGATAAGATTGAATCCGTTGATCTGGAAGAATATATGGAATATCTAAAAGTATACGTTTCCGATGAGAACCATAAGCATATGCAAAATACAGAACAAGGTGTCTTTCGAAAGATGTCTGCACTTCGTTCTTTTTACGGATATTTTTACAAGCGCCAGCTGATTGAGAAGAATCCAACACTGCTTGTTGATATGCCAAAGATCCGTGAAAAGGAAATCATCAGGTTAGAAGCCGATGAAGTCGCTTCTTTGCTTGATTTTGTGGAACATGGCGGTGATCATTTAACAGGACAGAAACGTGCTTATTATGAAAAAACAAAAGAACGTGATCTTGCGATCATTACGCTTCTTCTTGGAACTGGAATCCGTGTGTCTGAATTAGTCGGATTGAATGTTGATGATGTTGACTTTCGTAATAATGGTCTTCATCTCATCCGAAAAGGACGAAAAGAAATGACAGTTTACTTTGGAAATGAAGTTGCGGATGCTTTGGAGCAGTATATGAAAGGCAGCAGAAAACTTGTTATTCCAAAGGAAGGGCATGAAGATGCTTTGTTTTATTCTATGCAAAGACGACGCATTGGTGTGCAAGCGGTTCAGAATCTTGTGAAGAAATATGCGAAGGAAGTAACTCCGCTTAAAAAGATCACGCCTCATAAACTGCGTAGTACTTATGGTACGGCTTTATATCAGGAAACGGATGATATTTATCTTGTGGCGGAAGTTCTTGGACATTCTGATGTTAATACGACCAGAAAACATTATGCAGCAATGTCTGATACGAGACGTCGTCAGGCAGCAGGAAAAGTTGTGTTAAGAGAATCTGTTTCTCATGATTCTACAAATAATAATTCCAAAAATTTATAGAAAAAAGCAGAGATCATCTATACATCGATATCTCTGCTTTTTTCTATATTTTTTAAAAATCTATTGATTTTATATGCTATGTTCTTTATAATCAGAATGTTTGTAAAAACTAGAGAGGAATATTTATTATGCTTACATTTTTAATTGTTTGTCCAGCTGTTTTTCTAGCAGGATTAATTGATGCGATTGGCGGTGGCGGTGGATTGATTTCCCTGCCAATTTATCTTTTAGCCGGATTACCGCCCCATAGAGCAATTGCTACAAATAAATTAAGTTCTTCTATGGGAACATCTGCAGCAACAATTCGCTTTGCAAAAATGGGACATATTAATTTTAAGATTGCATTAAGTTGTTCTATCACTGCTATTTTAGGATCATTTTTGGGAGCTTCTTTATCAGTGTATACGAATGAACGAATCATTCAGATTTTTATTTTAATACTTCTCCCAATCTTATTTGTATACCTTCTATTTACAAAGAAAGATTTTGATTCTTTTGCACGTAAGATTTCTAAAACAACTTATATTGCAAGTATTTTATCTGCTTTTGTAATCGGTGTTTATGATGGATTTTATGGACCTGGAACCGGAACATTTTTATTACTTTGTCTAACACGTTTTGCCGGTCTTGATGTACTGACCGCTTCTGGTGTGACAAAGTTTATTAATCTTGTGACAAACTTAACTGCATTAGTTACTTTCTTATTTTACGGAAAGGTTTATTTACTGCTTGGATTTGTTGCTGGAATCTGTTCTATTCTTGGAAATTTGATTGGATCTGGAATGCTTACAAAGAATGCTGATAAAGTATTAAAACCTGCAATTCTTGGTGTTATTTGTATTTTCTTTGTACGTACAGTTACCTCGCTCTAAATTTAATTGTTCATTAATCTCTGTCTTTAATTGGGCAGGGATTTTTTCTTTTTATATAAATGAGGAATAAAATCATTGTTACTTCATTGCTATTTCTTATTAATTATAGTAAAATTGGGATAGTTTGATGCAATATAAATCGTATCAAAAATGAATGAAGATAAAGGAAGTGCAGAAAATGGAAACTATCGGAAGAAATGATGCATGTTGGTGTGGCAGTGGAAAGAAATACAAAAAGTGCCATTGCCAGTTTGATGAGAAGTTAAAGGAATTACAGCAGGAGGGACATTTTATTCCTTCTCATGATATGATCAAAACACCAGAACAAATTGAAAAAATCAAAGAAAGTGGAAAAATCAACATTGCAGTTTTAGATTATGTTGCTGAACATATCAAAGCAGGTATCACAACACAGCAGATTGATGATTGGGTATATGAACAAACTACCTCTCGTGGTGCGATTCCTGCTCCGCTGAATTATGAAGGTTTTCCAAAAAGTGTTTGTACTTCAGTCAATGATCAGGTATGCCATGGAATTCCATCTGAAGATGTTGTTTTACAGGAAGGTGATATTATCAATGTTGATGTATCTACTATTTATCACGGTTATTTTTCAGATTCTTCCAGAATGTTTTGTATTGGTGAAGTTTCAGAAGAAAAGAAAAAGTTAGTCGATGTTACAAAAGAATGTATTGAAATTGGACTTAAACATGTAAAACCTTGGGCTTTGCTTGGTGATATGGGACATGCTATTCATGAACATGCTCTTGAAAATGGATATACTGTTGTAAGAGAAATTGGAGGTCATGGTGTTGGATTGCAGTTCCACGAAGATCCTTTTGTAAGCTATGTCTCAGAGCCAGGAACAGGTATGGTTATGGCTCCTGGAATGATGTTTACAATCGAACCTATGGTAAATATGGGAACTGATGAATTTTATGTTGACGAAGTTGACGAATGGCAAATTTATACAGAAGATGGACAGCCTTCTGCACAATGGGAAGTTCAAGTTCTTGTTACAGAAGATGGTTACGAACTTATTGCGTACTAGATTTTATTGATCTTAACAAGAAAAAGAAAAGCACTTAAAAAACGAAGTGCTTTTCTTTTTTACTATTTTATCATCTTTATATAACTCCAAGCACTATAATATGTTTTCCCGGCATCCATCTTATATGCTCTAACTTTTACATAGTATGATTTGTTCTTATGAATATTGATATTCGTGGTAGACTTTCTTTTCCCTTTAATCTTCTTTATAACAGGTTTCTTAAATTGTTTTGATGTTGATATTTGAAGATTATATCCATCTGCCTTCTTATTTTGTTTCCATGAAATTTTACATCTTGTTTTTCTAGATTTCTTGCTATATTTAATTGATGGCACTTGCAGATATAAAAAATTTTTTGTAATACTCTTGATTCCTGTATTCTCAATGAAATCTACGGAATTCACAGCATATGCATAAACCCTATATCTATAGTTTTGTCCATTTCTTACCGCATTATCTGTGTATTTATTTTTCTTTAATATCTTTAAATCTTTCCATTTGTCCTTACCCGTTTTCCTCTGTATTCGATAACCATCTGCATTTTCAACTTTCTTCCACTGAATCTTAATTCCATTCATTGTATTTGTAATTTTTTCAATGCTTGGCGGATAGAGATACATTGGTAATTCAGGTCCTGGTTCAATGATATCTTCTGGGAAATTATATTCTTGATTATCTTTTCTAGTCACATTATTTGAATCTGCTGTTTTCTCTTTTGCTGATACATTATTCTGAGCAACTGTTATTAAATTCCCAGCAATAAATAAGGATATCATCAATATGAATCCTTTTTTTAAAATTGTTCTCATGATATTTTTCTCACTTTCTTCTTATTTATCATATCATGAAATTTATATAGATACTAGTAATTTACTCCTACAAACGAAAAAAAACATCCTTATCTATAAGAATGTTCGAATTTCATTATTAAATCTATATATAAAGGATATACCTTCAAAACAACATACAAGAACTATTCACATCTCTTCCACTCTGCCTTCTTTGGTTAAAGCCTCGACCGATTAGTAACAGTCAGC